>JAAYCZ010000281.1 GCA_012729495.1 Syntrophomonadaceae bacterium
CGAAGGAGCCATTCCTCCGGAGATAAAAAAATGCGTTTTGTTGGCTGTACCTCATACGAGTAATTATGATTTTCCTATTGCTATAGGGATCCTTACTATAATGAATATCAAACTGAAGTATTTAATTAAGAAAGAATGGGTGAAGTTTCCCCTTAGTCTGTTTTTTAAAGCCACCGGTGCCATACCCGTGGATCGTAGCAAAAAAACCAATCTTATCGCTGCAATTATTGAAATTATAAAAAAGGAAGATGAAATCGTAATCGTTATACCCGCTGAAGGAACCCGCAAGCTGACCAAAAAGTGGAAAATGGGTTTTTATTACGTGGCGTTGGGAGCAAATGTACCCATTGTTTTAAGTTACCTTGATTATAAAAAGAAAATTGGCGGTATCGGACCTGCCATTTATCCTACCGGTAACCTGGTTGAGGATATGCTTCAAATACGTGAATTTTATAAGGACAAAGTGCCCCGTCATCCGGAGAACGTGAGTTTGGAAATAATTTAGCTGAATTTTACTAATTTTATTATTTTCAGCCAAATCATATTTGACTTTAACACCAATATGATTTACAATTTCAATTGCCTTGTTCTTTAAATGTCTCCTTTTTGGGGGAAACTAGTCCAAGAGTACTTCCGGAAGGGAGATGAAAACATGTTTGATGATAAGTATCTAGTGTGTAAAGATTGCGGCAGCGAATTTTTGTTTTCAGCGTCTGAGCAAGAGTTTTACGCTGAAAAAGGTTTTGAAAATGAACCGGGTCGTTGCCCGTCATGCAGAAGGGCTCGTAAACAGGAACGCAGTGGTTACGGTAATTCCGGACGCAGAGAAGAGCGTACCATGTTTAGTACCGTCTGTGCTGCCTGCGGACAGGAAACTACCGTGCCGTTTGAACCTACTGGGGACAGACCGGTATATTGCAGAGATTGCTTCCAGGCCAGACGCCGCTAGGATAAAAATCAAATTTGCAAATTAGAAGGGGTTAGTTAAGCTAACCCCTTTTATCGTTTCTGTTTATTTAATTGCTGGTTGCGTATTTCAAAGGTTGGGGGCAGGGTATTGAAATATACGCATGAATTTACACCCTTTAAGAAGGAAGCGGATTTCTATTATCTGTAGCTACTGCCCCCCGGTATCTACATGAATTTTATATATAACATCAATAAAACCCATTTTTTGCTGAGCTTGTTCAGTTTTTTCGAAATTAGCATCCTGAATCAGCTCCTTTTTATTGTCCTATATAAATGATTACATTAAGTCATTATCATAAGGGTTACCTTTCCTACTAAAACTCGAAACTGCACCATAGTGTACAAAGCAGAAAAGAGGGTTTTATTATATATGATAGAATATATTACCAGATATGACGTTTTAGTAAGATTAGGGAAGGGACGGGTTCTGTAGAAATGAGAGTGAGTTCAGGGATTAAGCAGTTTGGCATAATGGTTGCATTAGTATTGAGCTTGATATTATCAAGCTTGCATTCTGTTTACGCCGGGGAAGCAATTTTTAAGGATTTATCCCCTCAACAGTTGGACTATTCATATGTTAAATTCCTGGTTGACCGCGGCATCATAAAAGGATATGGGGACGGTACTTTCAGACCCGGAGCAAGGCTGAGCCGGGCTGAAATGGCAGCACTTATCGTACGTGCGGTTGGTTTGGGTGATCAGCCTGCCTCAACCACTCCTCACTACAAAGATGTAACCCCCGGTTTTTGGGGTTATGCCAGTATCGAAGCTGCCACTGCAGCCGGATTGCTGAAAGGTTATAATGACGGTACCTTTCGCCCTGATGAACCAGTATCCAGGGCCGAAGCTGCTGCTATTATATTACGTATGACCAGTACCCCTCTTCCCGATGTTGCTCTCCCTTCAGTAGTCAAGGATGTTCCGGCCGGTCATTGGGCTGAGCGAATAGCGGCAGTTGCGATTGATTCAGCTATTATGCCGCTCGCTACCAAAAATGGCTTTGCCCCTGATACTCCTGCCAGCCGGGCAGAGGCTGCGCGGGGTCTGGCTAAAATGATAAATATGATGCCGGAGAAGGCATGTGTGCCGCTAATCGGAACCCTGATTCCGATAGAAGGCAAGGTTACTATGAGTGAAAACGGCACCAGTCGGAAAATCAGTGAAACGATATCCTGCACCGCCGGCTGTCTGATAAGTACCGCCAATAAAAGTGCAGCGGAAATACGTTTTTCAGATGGCTCAGGTTTAAAATTAAGTGAGAATACAACGATTGCCATAAAAACCTCTGAAGGGAAGGCTACCATATTAAAAAACGGTTCCTCCGGAGCCTTGATTGATAACCTTGAAATCAAGCTGTCCCAGGGACGCATTCTGGGTGCCCTGGCAAGTACCTATAACAATGAAGATGATGGTGAAAATAATACGGCAGCCGGAACTGGAATCATAGCCATGCTAAATAGCGATTATAGTTATATTCTGGCGTCCGCAAATAATACAGATGCCTTGCGCCTGGTTGCAGATAATGTTAAAAAGCCTGAATTGACCTGGTATAAGGAGCCTTATAAAAAGAAGGTTCGAGTAAAAGTAGACATGCCCTGGGGAGTTGCAGCAGTCCGCGGAACTATATGGATGAATGAAGTGGGACAGGGCGGACAATCCACCAGCGTGGTGAACGGCTCTGTAGAGGTAAGTTCAGGGACACAGAGCGTTAATGCTTCGGCCGGGCAGGGAGTTCAGCAGTCTGCCGGCCAGCCTCCAACGCCACCCCGGCCTCTAACTCAGGCACAAAGAGAAATCTGGGCTCAGCAACAGAACTGGATAGCAGAACGTGTCAATCAAATGCTACAATCCATTCCGCTGGTTATTGCACCGCCTTCGGTACAACAACAGGTACAACAGGCACCTGTACAGTTGACGGTTCCACCGCCGCCGCAGATCTATACGGGTCCTCCGGCTGCCGGGACTGAACAGCCTGATACACCAGGGAACCCTCCGGCAACCAGTTCGCCAAATCCCGCTGAAAATAATCAGGGGGATTTGGCCAATCAGATAATAAATTCGATTGCTCAGGTCATAGGGACAGGGGGAACTTCATCTCCGCCAACTTCAACGCATAATAATTCCGGAAACAGCAACCCTCCACCTGATACCTCAGGAGAAGATATCCGGGCCAGTATTACCACCGCGACTATTGCACTTGGACAAGATGTTGCCACTGCACAGAGCACTAAAGCCGGCACAGTTTATCTTATTTCTGATAATTCTGATATAAGTACCCAAACCGCCGCAGAGGAGGCGGTAGCAGCGGGCACTGCCCGAAAAGCATATATTGTTGCCGCAAATACCGATACCACCATATCAACTATCGGTCTGGCACCAGGAACATACAAAGTAGTGGCTGCTGATCATAGTGGGAATCTTTCCGAAAAATCAGAAGGCACTATTACCATAGATTCTTTTGCCGGCGGCTGCGGAACAGCAGCAGAGCCCTATATCATCACTACCGCTCAGAGCCTGAATGAGGTCAGGAACAATCTTGATGCTCATTATAAACTGGCGGCTGATATAGATATGAATATAACGCCATACAATACCGACATGGGTTGGCTGCCTGTCGGGAATGATGACATGCCATTTAACGGAACCTTTGATGGCGCAGGTTATAGCATTAATAATATTATGATTAACCAGCCTGTCGGCGAATTTGAGGATATACTAGATTCCCAATCCGGAGTATTACAGAGCAGGAATGGCGCTGGTTTGTTTGGAAGTGCGGGCCGGGATGCCAGGATATGTAACCTTAAAATAGAAAACATATCGGCAAATGGAAGTGATACCGGGGGAGTAGCAGGACACAACAACGGGATTATTGTAAACTGTTCCGCTGCCGGCATCATAAACGGAATGAACAGTGGCGGGCTGGCAGGGATAAATGCGGGCGCTATTCGTAACTGCCGTACTTATGCTCAGGTGGAAAGCCCGATGTTCGCGGCAGGAGGAGCGGCGGGGGCCAATATTGGTATAATAACCAATTCGCATTCCACCGGAAGTACAAATGGTATTCTAAGCGGCGGACTGGCCGGATATAATCTCGGAAGTATCGACAGGTGCTATTCGGCAAATGACGTAACTGTGAAAGAACTTCCTGGAGGAGACTTGAATTACTTCTTTATTTATTTGTTTGGAGGCAACAGTTGTGGCGGTTTGGTCGGGATCAATTATGGGGTTATCAGCAATGCCTATGCCACCGGATCGGTAATGGGGCAAAATACGGGAGCTGCCGGAGGTTTGGCAGGTTTTAACGGTAATACGATTATTGATTGCTATTCCACAGGAAAAGTTGCCGGAGCTTCCATGACAGGCGGCCTGGTAGGAGAAGTTGCCGGAGGGTCAATTATTAGCAGCCTGCTGGGATTAACTAATCAA
>JAAYCZ010000282.1 GCA_012729495.1 Syntrophomonadaceae bacterium
CATCAAAATCAAGGGTGGCCAATATTATCTCTAATCGTGACCGGGGCTGCAAATTTATTGCATCCTCAAAGGAAAATACGTATCCTTGCCGAATATTCATAAGTGACTTCTCCTCCTTCGGATTGTTTGTTTAGTCACTTACTTATTCGGCAAAATGGGGGGTGAAGTCCTTTTTCTGCCCTCGGAAAGTTCGAATATTTCTAGGCTAATCAATATGCAAAAGTCTCATCTAAATGAATTATAAAACAATAGTGGGATGGAAGTTTATTGTTGGAAAAAGGAGGATGATATCAAACACCCTATATGGCAGCCATGTTGTTAATTCGATGCAATCAACCTTACCGGGAGAAAAATATGAACAAAAAGATCGTAGTAAGCATTTTTGCAATTTTAATATTTTTGAGTTTATGCATTTACATACCTGATATGATGACCTATAGAGACAAGCTCACGGGGATTGGGCAGAAAAATGAAACCAAATTGGTTCAAAACAACCCGGAAAAGAATGTTTCAGTCAGTGAGGCGGCCCAGGAGAAGCCAGTTGACAGCCAGACCATAAAAGAAAAAGAAAAACCTCCTGCCCCGCAGGTGAATCATGAAACCGTAAAAACGCAAACGGTAACTGAAAACAGCAGTCAGAATAAAAGCAGCAGTCCATCCTCCGGGTCATCCGGTAATAACAATAATAATAGCGATATAAGCAATAATGCATCCGGCAGCAACCCTGGTAACAATGCCGGCAGCGCCAATCCCGGCTACAATCAGGTATCGCGCGGGGAATCAGCTGTCGATAACAGCAAATATCCGTTACTTAGTAAAGTGAACGGATCATTCGGACAATTTCGCTATCAGAACCTGAGTGGAGGAAGGATTGAAGTTGACCCCAAGTGGGTAGCTGAAAACATAGTGACCATAACCCTTCCCGGCTTGAACCGTCAGGTGCAGGTACATAAAAATGCCGCTGATCATTTTATCACTGCTTTCAATTACATTAAGAACGGTACGGCAGTTGTAAATGGAAAAGAATTATCGTTGTTAAGTTTGATCAAAACCATGGATGGCACTTATGTCACCCGTCATGTTAACTGGGATTCTGCGAGGGGATTGAGCAATCACTCCTGGGGTACGGCCATTGATATTAATGCCAGCGGGCATTTTGGCTATGTTGATCCCCAGAAGGATGTGGATGATCCCAATCTGATCCTGTGGGAAAAAGCCTTCAAACCGGCCGGATTCAGCTGGGGCAATCGCTACAGTGATTCCATGCATTACGAATTAATAAAATAATAGGTAAAATATTTAATCAAAGATTTGTTATTGTATAATTAAACATGTATTATTGAAAACAACCATGATATCTATCGTGGTTGTTTTTATGAGGTGCTGGTGTTTATGTATGTATTGTCCATCATGCTGATAGTCATATCCAATGTTTTTTATAATATTGCCCAAAAATCAACGCCGCAGAATGCCAATCCTATGGCTGCGTTGTTGGTTACTTATCTGACGGCAATTACTGTCACCCTGATCGCTTTTTTGTTCACTCGGTCAGAGAAAGGGTTTTTTCAATCTTTTGCAGAACTTAATTGGACCAGTATCGTCCTCGGATTTGCCATATTAGGGCTTGAATTGGGTTTTCTGCTGGCCTATAGAGCGGGATGGGACATTAGTGTCGGTTCGCTGGTGGCCAATATTCTATTGGCGCTGATGCTTATTCCCGTCGGAATTCTTTTTTACCACGAAGGATTCAGTATATATAAAGTGATCGGCGCTGGTCTTTGTATTGCCGGTTTGATTCTCATTAATAAAATGTGATCAAACAATTTATTGGATACATGGCAATGTTTACAGCAGGGGTGAGAATTGCTTTGTTTAAACATAAGCCGATCCTGTGCATCAGAAATAAAGATGGTATATATGCACGATAAATATAACGCAGATGACCGCTTCTACCAGACGCACTGACAGTGCAGAAACAATGTATTTATAGATTTTCCAAAAGCTCTTCCCGGCCGCCTTGCTCATGGTTTCCGGGATATTTTTAACGGTAAAATAGATAAACATCAACAGAGAACTGAGGCTGACCAACATGATAAAAACAATCAATCCCGCCAGGATCATAAGCGGTATTTTAACTTCAGTATTCCCGACCAGATAGCTGACCAGTGCAGTTGCCAACCCAAAACCTAAGATGTTGGTGGCTGACGCCCTCACAATTTTGAAAAAGACATTTCTTTCATTGGTGTCCTGCATCTGTATCCTCCTACTTTGCACTTTATCTTTGTTATATTATAACAATTCTATCGGATGTAATATATACCAAAGCCTGGTTGAAGCCGGGCCATGGCCCTTAAAATAATGCTTCCCAATTGCCTTGCGCTTGGTCTTTTTGCTTGCTCGGGCATCGTTTCAGCTAAAAATAGTAATATTTATGGGGAATTTTAATATAAAGAGGATATTTTGTCTAAACATTGAAGTGATAATTATATCCCATTGTGATAGAAATTTAATTGTAAAAGATTTGCGGTAGTTTGCATGAATTACCGTTGTATTTTTGTTGGTAACGGGAGGCTGGCCAAATGGCCGGGCAAATGATTGAGGAGGCGAGGAAAAACTTATTGCTGCTAAAGCTATTATCATTATGGAGGAGGAGTAATCAATGTATAAAGCGATGGACAAAAAGTTTTGGGAAAAAAACATACCGCATTGGTGGCCGGACCGTTTTCATTATGGGAAAGATCCGCTGGTAAAACATCTTTATGATCATTCCTGGAGAGTCCCCAATAAACCGGCGATTATTTTTTATGGCCGGGTTATAACCTTCAAGGAATTAAATGATTTGGTCTGGCGTGTAGCCGGAGGATTGCAGAAAATGGGCATGCAGAAAGGTGACCGTTTATATATTGCCCTGCAGAATTGCCCCCAATTTATTATTGCCTATTATGCGGCATCAGCCATCGGGGCAACAGTAATAACCGGAAGCCCCTTGTATAAACCCGGCGAACTGCGTTTTGTATTAAATGACTGCACCCCGAAGGTAGTATTATTTGAAGATGATCTCTTCCCGGTTTTTGCGGCGATCAGGGATGAGGTCCCATCCGTGGAAAAAGTCGTAGTCACTTCTCTGGGTGAATATTTGCCAGAGCAACCGGACATTTTGGTAAGCTTCGACCCCGGGGGCAAAGGTGGAGAAATCCCGGATACGATCGCCTGGAAGGAACTGGTGGCAAGTGAACCTATCAAAGAATTAGCAGATCTGGATATCAAAAAGGATATAGCCATGCTGCAATACACTTCAGGCACCACCGGTAATCCAAAAGGAGCGATCCTGACTCATTTCAATGTGCTGGCTAATGCCACCAATTCAGCTTATGGACGGCCTACCAAATTTGATGATATCCACGTCGCAGTGCTGCCGCTGTTTCATGTAAACGGATCCAACAATGCCTTGAATGCTCCTATATTGATGGGTGCTACCATTGTCGTGCTGGTTCGGTTTGATCTGGAAACTTTGTATCAGGCGATTGAAAAATATCGCGTTTCGGTTTGGATCGGTATAACCACTATGAACATCGCTTTTCTCCAGCATCCCAAATTCAAAGATTATGATCTGACTTCTCTTACCTTCGCCGGCACCGGTGGCATGCCGCTTCCGCAGGCTCTGTTTAACACCTACAAGGAGATTTTTGGCTTGGAATTGCAGGACGGTTTTGGCATGAGCGAAACCATGGCTTATACCATATGCAATTCAAGCGGCTATTCCAAAGTGGGCTCGATTGGAATTCCCTGCCCGCTGGTTGACATCAGGATTGCCAGCCTGAAAGATGAAAATATTGATGCGGAGATCGGAGAAGAAGGAGAATTGTGGCAAAGAGGTCCTTCCATTGCAGTTGGTTACTGGAACAACCCCGAGGGTAGTGCAGAAACCTTTGTAAAATCAGATGACAGCGATTTCCTGTGGCTCAAGACCGGGGATATCGTACGAATGGACGAAGATGGTTTCCTGTGGTTGTGCGGCAGAACCAAGGAAATGATCAAAGTATCCGGTTTCAGCGTGTATCCGGCTGAGGTAGAAGAATACCTCTATCATCATCCGGCCATACTGGAATGTTGCGTGATCGGTATTCCGCATGATTACAAAGGCGAGGAGGTCAAAGCGTTTATTGTCCTGAGACCTGATTATGTCGGCAAAGTAACTGCGGAAGAAATCGTCGAATGGGCCAGCCAGGAAATGTCAGCCTACAAATATCCGCGGGTCATCGAGTTCCGCGATACACTGCCCAAAGGCGGTACCGGCAAGATTATGCGTAAAGTTCTCAAGGCAGAGGAATCCGAGCGTACCCAAACCAAGGGATAATAATTAAGTATGGTTATTCGTGGCATTTGCGGCCCGTATCATTATGATTTGGTGATACGGGTTGTTTTTACTTGAACTAAGTGATCTGACCTGCAAAATGTGACGACCCGCCTCATTTTTAAAGGAATCTGACATTATTACTGGAATATTTACAGTAGATTATGGTGAAGGAGGGTTGGCGGTGAGCTCCAGATGGCAGTTGAAGTATATCAGACGCCGAAGGGAAATAGTCGGGACGTTTATGCGCCATGGGATGGGGTATTTTCTGCAAAGATTCGGCTTTAATGATCGCTCCGCTTTAAAGAATATTAGAACGGGAATTACTCCTTCGGATAAAAATCAGTATTTATTAGCCACGAACCTTCGCCAAGCGCTGGTTGAGTTAGGCCCCACTTTTGTCAAGCTTGGTCAGTTGCTGAGCACCAGACCGGATATTCTTCGCCCGGTTTTTATTGAAGAACTGGAGAAGCTGCAGGACAAAGTTGATCCCATCTGTTGGGAAGAGCTGCAGCCGGTCCTTGATCAGGAAATGGGTCCCATCGACAAAGTGTTTGCCGAATTTGATCCCAACCCTTTGGCAGCTGCCTCCATCGGACAGGTACATCGGGCCCGGCTTTTAAACGGTGAAGAAGTGATTGTAAAGGTTCAGCGTCCGGGGGTTGAAGCCAAAGTCAGAAATGATTTTGAGATTCTCAAAGGACTGGCACGAATTTCCGAACAGCGTTCAGCAGAGGCACGTCGCCTGGGGATTTTAGCCATGGTAGAGGATTACCGGCGCACCTTGTTGAGGGAACTTGATTATGAACGCGAGGCCCGTAATACCGAGCGGGTCTATAAAAATTTTGCCGACGATCCCAGAGTGATCATTCCCCGCGTTTTTAAAGAATACAGCAGCCCGCGGGTATTGGTGCAGGAATACATTGAGGGTATAAAACTAAGTGATATTGAAAAAATTGACAAGAAAGGCCTGGATCGCCGAAAAATATCAGCTTTGGGGACAGAGGCATTTTTATCACAGATTCTGCTGCATGGTTTTTTTCAAGCAGATCCGCACCCCGGCAATATTTTTGTGGTGGATAATGAACACATAGCCTTTATAGACTTTGGAGAAATAGGGTATCTAAGCGACTTGAGACTGGCATATGTGGGGGAGATGCTGATTGCTGTCATGAAAAATGATCCCTATCGGGCAATGTCAGTCATGCGGGATATGGGGATTCTGGATCAATTACAGGATAGTGAAGACTTCTCCGAATCCTTTGCGGAATTGGTGGAAAGTCTTTATGCCAGCAGTATTGGAAATCTGGATATGAAACGTATGCGCATTGAAATCATGGAATTCTCGTTTCGTTATCACTTGAAAATGCCTTCTTATTTGACTTCTTTGATGAAGGCTCTGATTACGGTCGAGGGCCTGGGCAAAAAACTTGATCCAAAATTTGATTTCAGCGAAGTGGCTTCACCTTTGGCCCAAAAGGTTTATCGGGAAAGATTGAAACCGTCCAACCTTGGCAAGTTTTTGCGCAGTCGTTATTATAAAGAGGTTGAGCCGCTCAAAGTAATCCCGGCAAATTTTAACCGATTGCTGCAGGACACGGCTGACGGACGTTTGACCTTGCATCTCGATCTCAACATGTCTCCCGAATTGTATCGCAAGACCGCCCAAATGGTCAGTCGACTCAGTTTCAGCTTGATCATATCGGGAACCTTGATTGGCTCTGCTATGATCATCCAGGCCAACCACAGTGCGCAGGTAGAGCGGTTTGCATTTTTAGGGATCATTGGCTTTGGTGTTGCTCTGGTCAGCATGGTGGCGTTTTTCATGGGTTCGCTAAAATAGAGGAAACGTTGAAGGTTTTATGTCTGAAGTAGCCGTTGTGAGATGTGAAAGATCCTTTGATGTCAACCAAACGTCGAGGTTGTGTTTGTTTTATTGGGTAAGCATGAAACGGGGGCAGGATAACTGTTGTTAAGGCTAATTTCAAAATTATATATCGGACTGGCTGGATGGAAGATCGAAGGGTCAATTCCTCCCGAAATTAAAAAGTGCGTGTTGTTGGCAGTGCCGCATACAAGTAATTATGATTTTCCCATTGCCATAGCGATTCTTAGAATAATGAACGTCAAGATCAAGTATTTGATCAAGAAGGAATGGATCAAATTCCCCCTGGGCTGGTTTTTCAAATATACCGGTGCCATCCCCGTAGATCGGGGTAAAAGCAACAATCTGATCGCGGCAATGATCGATATTATTAACAACTGGGATGAAATCGTGATCGTCATTCCCCCCGAAGGAACCCGCAAGTTTACCCGGAAATGGAAGATGGGCTTTTATTACGTGGCTCTGGGGGCTAATGTTCCGATTGTTTTGAGTTATCTTGATTACAAAAAGAAGATCGGAGGTTTCGGCCCGGCTATATATCCTACCGGGGATCTCGCCAATGATATGCATCAGATAAGGGATTTTTATAAAGACAAAATACCTCGCCATCCCGAAAAAGTGAGCCTGGATATCACTTAGAGGAATATTACTAATTTTATTATTTTTAACCAAATCATATTTGACATTGTACCGATTATGATTTAAAATTTCAATTGCCTTGTTCTTTAAATATCTCCTTATTTGGGGGGAAACTAGGTCCAAGAGTACTTCCGGAAGGGAGATGAAAACATGTTTGAGGATAAGTATTTAGTATGTAAAGATTGTGGCAACGAATTTTTGTTTTCAGCGTCTGAGCAAGAGTTTTACGCTGAAAAAGGTTTCGAAAATGAACCTGGTCGTTGTCCGTCATGCAGAAGGGCTCGCAAGCAGGAGCGCAATGGTGGTTATGGAAATTCCGGCCGCAGAGAAGAGCGTGTAATGTTTAAGACCATCTGCGCGGCTTGTGGTCAAGAAACTACCGTACCGTTTGAGCCCACTGGGGACAGACCGGTATATTGCAGAGATTGCTTCCAGGCTAGACGCCGCTAGGAATTAAGCTAAATTTGCAGATTTAAAGGAGTCAGTTTACTGACTCCTTTAAAATTATCCTTTTTCGTATTGATCGAAAGAGACCAATCAACACTGTCGGTTGTAAATAGCCGACAGTTTTTTTGTTTTTGGGAAGAGCTTAGGATGACATTTTAATGTTACATGATTTTATTTATGCAAATCCTTATTTTTATCGGGTAAAATAATCTGGCTTCGGGGAACAATATGATCAACTGAGGAGGTGCAAGCATGAGTTTGTTAAGTGAGGATGATTTCAAATCGTTGATGAATATTAGTGATCAGCTTTGTCTTTCCCTTTATGTGCGTACCTATCGAGCTGGAACGGAAACCCGGCAAGGAAGAATAAGATTAAAGAACCAGTTACAGCAAGCCGAGGATAGGCTGATGCAAAACGGAATGAGGCGGCCGGATGTACAGCTATTTTTAGCTCCGCTGGAAGAGTTGGTTCTAAACAATCAATTCTGGCAGAATCAGCGGGATGGACTGGCTATATTCTTGTCAAAAGACACATTCAATTATTATTATCTTCCCTTTGAAGTTGAAGATTTCCTGTTTGTAGGCCAGCATTTTCATGTCAAACCGTTGCTGCCATTTATATTAGGAGATGGGCAGTTTTATGTTCTGGCCTTGAGTCAAAACGATGTCCGTCTGTTTGCCTGCAGCCGATCCAGTGTCCGGGAAATTGAAATTGAAAAAATTCCCCATAGTTTAGCTGAAGCCATGCAATACGATGATCCCCAGCGCCAACTGCAGCAGCACAGCAATACGTTACAGGGAACGAATAGTAAAGCGGCAGCCATATTTCATGGTCATGGGAGCGATCCGGATGATCAAAAAGACAATATTCTCCGTTATTTTCGCCTGATAGACCGTGGCCTGCTTGATTTACTGCGCCAGAAAAAGGCGCCTCTGGTGTTGATGGGAGTTGATTTTCTTCTGTCAATTTATAGAGAAGCCAATACTTATGCTTACCTTGCTGAAGAAGTTATACCGGGCAATCCAGAAGAACTTAGTGCTGAAGATATTCAGACTCTGGCCTGGCCTTTGGTTGAACACTATTTTCATAAAGCTGAACAAGAAGCCCTGACCTATTACGGACCTTTTCAGGGGACCGGCCGTACGATGAAAGAAATTGCAGATGTAGTCCCCGCTTCTTATAATGGACAGATTGAGATACTTTTCCTGGCTGACGGTCAGCAGCAATGGGGTATATATGATTTTGTGCAGAATACTGTGCGAATACACCCACAACCTGAGCCGGGTGACGATGAATTGTATGATTTGGCCGTTCGTCAAACGATATTAAACGGGGGATCGGTGTATATAATGGATCAGGCAAAAATACCAGAGGGCGAAAACTTGGCTGCCTTATTAAGGTATTAAAATTAATTTTCATCCGAAAGAAAGAAACCGCCAATGCCTACTGGGGGCACCCGGCCTACAAAATGCCGCCGTAAATGAATCTTATCGAGGTTGCCCATTATCTTGATGCAGATTGCCGCAACATTTGGTCTTGTTGGGGGTTCAGCCGCAATGTTTGGATTGGGGGACGCAATTGAGTCCCCCAGTCGCAAAGGCGCTGCCGGACTTGACAGTTCTGATACACGAACAACTTCATGAATGGCTGGCATGATAACCTGAAAGGCATTCAGGAAATCATCAAATCCACTGATTTGATGCGATATTTGAATTTGCCGCCGGGGGCAATGACTTCCACCGTATCTCCCGGCTTTTTTAAAAACAATGCTTTGCCTACAGGGGAATTATACGAAGTCGATGATACCTTTATCTTTTTATCAACCAGCGAGCAGGCCGTGGGATAAGTGACCAGAATCTTATTGATGCGTTTGTTCTCCAGATTCTCCAACTCAACCACGCTGCCCAAGGTCACGCAAGGAAGACTTTTGTCCTCAGAATCGGTGATTTGAGCCTCCTTCAATAAACGCTCCAGATGATTGATATACTGCATAAATATCTCCTGGTGGGTTTTTCGCTCAGTAGCGGGTACGATTTCGTTGTCGTTCAGGAGCTTATTTTGAACATCTGTAAAATCTTCCATATGCTTCGATAATCGGTCAAATACAAATTTTGACAGGGTTACTTTTTTACTCATAGGATAATCTCCTTCTCCATTAAATGGTAAATTTTTTTATAAATACAGAGGCACCTCGTGAAAACGAAGTGCCTCTGTATTTATTTAATTAAATATATGATACCACAATATAAAAATATTATCAATAATGGGTGCCGGTTCCAAAGATTCACAGGTAGTTTTTACCGGGGAGGAAAGGAATAAAAATACCTTTGCCGAATATAATGGTAAGATTGCAACATGAAAAGCTGCAGGCAGGAGTTGATTATCATAACTCAATTCGTATTGCGTTTTTATTATTTTCTCGAGGATGATACCGAATCCCTGAATAAGCTGATTGAAATTTTCAGTAGCCAAGGACTGACCTTGGAGACCAGGGACATTCCCTTGGCAATGAAGCAACCCGAAAGTGTTGTTTACAATCTGGACTATCCTCAGGGAAAACTGAAGATCCTGGCCGTCAAGACCCCCACGGACATGGATCACTGGGAGATTGCTTTAAATCATTTAAAAACCTGGGAAGATGAAGATTCTTTGGTTGCTGCTGACATAATGGGGATTTTGACCATAATGGCCGGTACTGGACGATGGGAAGAACTGACGGAAAAGGCCGCTATTATTACCAAGGGTCATGGGGAAATTTACGAACTAAAAAGCGGCAGGATGACTTGTCTGAAGCGTGATCGCAGCAAGGGCGAGGCCATTTATTTATGCGCTCTGGAGGATCTGGAGGCGGTTGATCTTTCATTCCTATCCCGCCGTTTGCCCATGCTGCATGCGGGGGTATTAAGGTTGCAGGCCTTGGATTTTGTTTTGCATGACCGCCTGTTTTCCATCCGTAGGGAAAAAGATGAAATACAGCAGG
>JAAYCZ010000283.1 GCA_012729495.1 Syntrophomonadaceae bacterium
ACAGCATCTTTGGTTCCGGCGGGTGCTTTTCCCTTTTCTTCCAGCTTGGCCAGACTTTTGCCGATGCTGGCTACCGCTTTGGTGCAAAATTCCTGCTTGATATCATAGAGAACTACTTCCAGACCTGATGCCGCCAAAGCCCATGCAATACCTTGTCCCATTGTACCTGCACCTAATAATCCAACTGTTTTAATTGCCATTATAATTACCTCCCCTTTAAATCATGTTATTTACGAATCTTTTAAATTTAATAAGTTTCTGCTTAAACAGGCCTCCTTCCGATCATTTTTAAAAGTATTTAGTTGGCAATATATAAAGCAAATACTGTGCCATAAGTTAAAGAACCGGAAAAAATTATGATGGGGCTTGATACTAAGGGGTTTATAGCCGAAGTTGGTGGAGGATAGAGAATAAGCAGACTACCCCAAAACGGGACAGTAATTATTTGATTAATATTCGGTACTCAAATAAGGTGGGAAGAGAACCCCTATATTTCGGGGGTTGGAGGACTTCCTATCAAAATAGGAGAGTGTATTGCAATTATGTGAAATATGGTGCATTGCATGGAACAACTTTGTGACAATAAACAAAAGGAACATTATAAAACGAATGATAGTTTTATAATGTCCCCGTAATTGCAGTTATTAAAAATAAATCCTTTACTAACCAAGGTTGTATTTACTGAGTTTCCTGTATAACGCTGAACTGTGTATACCCAGAAGTTTGGCTGCCTGAGATTTGTTGTCGTTGGTTTTTTCCAGAGTCTGGATAATAAGCTCTTTTTCTATGTCATCTATTTTTTCTGTCAGGGTTTTCGATTCATCAATATATAAGGAATTTTGCACCGGCTTGCTGTCATAAAGGGAGGGGAAATCAGCCGGCTGAATACTGTCATGGAAATTCATATGAGCAAGGTTGATAGCCCTTTCCAAAAGATTTTCCAGTTCGCGGATGTTTCCCGGCCAGGAGTAATTTTGCAATAATTCCATGGCTTCAGCAGTAACCCTGTCTACTGAAGTCCCTAATTTTTTGTTAAGCTTGATTATAAGATTCGATACCAGCATGGGCAGGTCGTCCATACGCTTGCGCAAAGGGGGGAGCTTCAACTGAACCACATTTAAACGATAATAGAGATCATCACGAAATTCGTGTTTGGCTACCATATCTTCCAAATCACGATTGGTAGCAGCAATCACTCGGGCATTAATCTGAATGGGGGTGGTGCCGCCCACTCTTTCGATGACCCTTTCCTGGAGAACGGACAGCAGTTTGGTCTGCATATTCATCGGCATATCACCGATTTCGTCAAGAAATATGGTTCCGCCGTTGGCCAGCTCAAATTTGCCGGGTTTGCCGCCTTTTTTGGCCCCCGTAAAAGCGCCTTCGGCATAACCAAAAAGCTCCGATTCCAGCAGGTTTTCCGGCAAGGCGGCACAGTTTATGCGGATAAAGGGACCGGCACTGCGCGGGCTGGCATTGTGTATGGACTGGGCAAACAGTTCCTTGCCGGTACCGCTCTCGCCGGTAATCAGCAGAGTGGATGAAGTTTGGGAAAATTGCTGGGCCATGGTTACAATGTTGAAAAATTCCAGGTTATTACCGATTAAATTGTTAAATTGCCATTTAGCTTTGTAAATAGAACAAATTTCGTCTTTATATATGTTCAGTTCCTGTTGGGTTTCCTGCAGTCTTTGAATCAAATGTTTAACTTCCGCCATATCCATAATTACACTGTGGGCAATAGCCCCGATAATTTCTCCGTCTTTTATTATCGGCATACGATCAACAATAACGTCTCGCCCCGGGAGTATTGCACAGATATCAGCTTTATCGGTCCTGCCGGTGGAGATAATTTCCGGGAGTTTGGAGTCAGGGACGACATCAAGGATATATTTGCCAATGACATTTTCCCGGTGGAGTTTTAATGCTGACATCATGGTTTTATTCATCAAAGTGATCATTCCCTTGCGGTCTACAATCACATAAGCGGTATGCGGACTTTCGATCAATCCTTCAAAGAGGACATCGTCTTCTTTTTGCAGTTTTTCCATTAAAAACTGGTGTACGGAAGTATCCAAAACCAAAGAGTGACCAATTGCACCGATGATTCTGCCGTTTCTTTTTATAGGCAGACGATTGACCAACATACTGTGGCCATTGATGGACCAGACGTCGAGTCGGTCTATTTTACCTGTGCGCAGGGTTTCAGGCAGTTTTGAATGGTGGGAAATATCGGTGATGGGATGTCCGATGACTTCTTTTCTTCTCTTGCCGATAATATTAAGATATGTCTGGTTGATATGGGTAATAATGCAGTTTGAATCGACGATAATATAGCCCATGGAAGGACTGTCAATCAGACCGTTGATAACTACATCCAGTTCCGGTTCAGCCGGAGCATTAAATCTGTCCACCAGATCTTGGGCACTTGATATATCCATAAATAAGCTGCTGCATACCGCGCCGACAATTTCGCCATTTTTGACAATTGGTACCCGGGTAACAATTGTTTTGCGTCCATTTACCCATAAAACATCAGCATCATCGA
>JAAYCZ010000284.1 GCA_012729495.1 Syntrophomonadaceae bacterium
ATTCAAAAAATCATGCAATATGTCATTCTGAGCGCTAGCGAAGCTACCTTAATTGTGACCGTCAGGTCATATATGTAGTCCCCGTAGGGGGAATCTTGCAAATGCCGTAGATCCGCCGACGCTCAGGATGCGCTGCGCTTGCCTTCCGATCGCTTTCGGCACTAGATGCCATATGGCATCGTCGCTTCGCTAACGCTCAGGATGACATTCTAAAAGCGACATGGCAATATAAAAATAATCAATTATGCAAAATCCTCAATATAGCAGACTGTAGATACTATAACAGTTTTATTAACGAATCTGATGTAAAAAGTTGCAAGATTGATTTAATACAGAATGTAATAAACACCGAGGAGGCTGCAAGTTGAGAATAGGTGTATTCACTGATAGTTACAAACCTTATACCAGCGGTGTAGTTACGTCAATCACCACCTTCAGGGATGAACTGACCCGGCTGGGTCATGAAGTACATATATTTGCCCCCAGTTATCCCCATTACCAGGATGACGAGCCCAACGTGTACCGCTTTTATTCGGTACCGTCGCCGACCAATACCGATTTTACCCTGGCCATACCCATTTATCCCGGGCTGGGGACGCTGGTCAAACACCTGCGCCTGGATATAATCCATGTCCATTCACCGATGATCATGGGACGGGTGGGGCTGCGCTATGCGCGCAAATACAACATCCCCCTGGTCTTTACCTATCATACCCGCTATGACCAGTATGTCCATTATGTACCGGTAGCCCAGGATTTTGCCAAAGAGGTGACCGTCAAATATAGCAGTTCTTTTTGCAATCACTGCGATCACATAATTACCCCTTCAGAAGACATCCGCGCCATTATCAGAGAAAATGAAGTGCGTAAACCGGTAACGGTCATTCCTACCGGCATTCCCCTGCAGAGATTTGAAAATGGCGATCCGGGATGGTTGCGTGCCCATTTTGATATCCCGACGGAAAACAAGATTTTACTTTTCGTGGGGCGTTTGAGCAAGGAGAAAAACCTGAAATTTTTGATCAAGACATTTCGGACGGTCAAAGATAAAATGCCGCAGACATCGCTGGTGCTGACGGCCCAGGGACCGCTGGAGGAAGAATTGAAAGCAATGTGCCGCGATCTGGGCCTTGGCTCCCGGGATGTGGTTTTTACCGGGGCAATACCCTACGATCAGCTGGTCAACGTATATCATTCGGCCGACTTGTTTGTTTTTTCATCCCTGACTGAAACCCAGGGACTGGTTCTGACCGAAGCCATGGCCTGCGGTCTGCCGGTGGTGGCGGTACGGGCCAGTGGGGTACAGGATATGGTCGATGACGGAGTCGACGGTATCCTGACCAACCTCGACACGGATGAACTGGCTGCGGCTATTTGTCAGGTACTGAGCGACGACGCATTATATCAGCAGCTGCATAACCATGCCCTGCTCAAAGCCGAGTCATTATCCGCCCGCAACATGACTCTCAAACTTGAAGATATATACAAGCGTTTAATTACAGGCCGTACTTATCGTCCCAACCGCTTATTGAATGTAAGCAACTGGTTTAACAATTAAAACCGCCGCAGCAAACGGGGGAGAGGGAATACCGTCATGAGCTTACGCCTCATCATAGCCGTTATGGTCGGCAAATTGGCCATATTTTTCAGCCGCATCGCCGGCAATCAGGGTACAGATTTCCCTGGACAGCTGGCCCGTAGGATTTATTCGCCCATCCTGTCCGATTTGGCCGAGCATATTAATAGCGGGATCATCATCGTCACCGGCACCAATGGTAAAACCACCACCAGCAATATGATGGCCGAGATCTTCCGCGAAAACGGCAATACCTATGTACATAACCGGGCCGGGGCCAATATGCTGACCGGCATCACCACCGCTTTCATCAAAGCCACCAATCTGTCCGGCACACGCAGTTTTGATTATGCCCTGCTGGAAACCGACGAAGCCAACGTACCGTTGCTGCTGCAGGAAGTAGAAGCAACGGTGCTGCTTGTCACCAATTTTTTTCGCGATCAGTTGGACAGGTTCGGCGAACTCGATTACACGGTCAACCTCATCAAAAATGCGGTGCAGGGCCACCGCCTGGAATTGATCCTTAACGCCGATGATCCGTTGCAGAGTGATTTCGAGATGCGCACCGGGCTTAAATGCTGGTATTATGGCTTTGATGATACAGTCTATGACGAATTGACCAGCGCTGACAGCCGCGAGGGACGTTACTGCGTATTTTGCGGACATGAGCTCAGCTATGAGCGCTATCATTATGCCCAGCTGGGCCAATACCGCTGTCCTGACTGCGCTAATCACAATCCCGCGGCTGACTTTACCGGTCACCGTTTGGAAATGGATCCGGGGATCCGTTTCGCTGTTAACCAATTGGATTTGCAGAGTTCCTACCAGGGCTTTTATAATGCTTACAATATCCTGGCCGCCGTTGCCATGGGCAAACACCTGGGAATTGATGACGACGTCATCCGCAGCGCCATTTTAAATTATCAGCCCCGTGCCGGGCGCATGGAGAAATTTATAATCGGCGGCAAACCGTGTCTGCTGGTGCTGGTCAAAAATCCTACCGGCCTTAACCAGAGCCTTAACATGCTGGCGCTGGATCCGGCACAGAAAAGCCTCTTTTTCGCTTTGAATGACAACGCTGCCGATGGACGCGATATTTCCTGGATCTGGGACGCCGACGTAGAGGCTGTTACCCGTCCCGAGGCCAGGATCATAAAAATCATCTGCTCCGGACAACGCAGCGGCGATATCGCCCTGCGCTTCAAATATGCCGGCTTTGATACCGGGCGCATCCGTATCGAATCCCGCCTGCAGGAAGGCATTGCTCTGACCATAGCCGAGGAAAGCGAAGCTGCCTTCATCCTCTGCACCTACACAGCGCTGTTCACCTGCCGGCAGATAATGTTGAAAATGCAGAAACAATCCGGCGGGGCGGCTCAGGCAAAGAGTCAGCAGGAGTACCGCCAGCAGCAAAGGGGAGGAGAAGAAGCATGAACGAAAAATTTGTAATTGCCCATATGTATCCCGATCTCATGAACCTGTACGGCGACCGCGGCAATCTTCTCTGCCTGCAGCAACGCATCAGTGGTTACGGTTACGATTGCGAGATACGCTCCCTCAGCCTGGGTGACCGCATCGACTTTCCCAATCTGGATATGATTTTCATGGGCGGGGGATCTGATCGTGAGCAAGGCCTGGTCTATAACGATCTGCTGAGCAAGGCAGAAAACTTGCTCCAGGAAATCGATACAGGCCTGCCGGCCCTGTGCATTTGCGGCGCCTATCAGCTGTTAGGCCGCTACTACCAATCATATGATGGAAACATGATGCAAGGGCTGGGCTTATTCGACCTGTATACCGAAGGCCACCCCGATCGTCTCATCGGCAACATCCTCATTGAAAGCGAAGTGGA
>JAAYCZ010000285.1 GCA_012729495.1 Syntrophomonadaceae bacterium
ACGTGTATGTGGACAAAAATACGATTTTTCCTTCCGGTATCGATTCCAAACCATTGTTAATCAGATTGAGGATCAGTTGACGGACTTCCTGCTCATCCAAAAGCAGGTCGGGAATATCGTCCAAGTTAAGGCTGATTATTTTATCCTGCATCATGGCTTTGGCTAATATTAACGGATAAACATTATTTATTACGGTATTGAGATTGACCGGTTTAATTTCCACCATTTTATTTTTAGCCAGAGAAAGAAATTCCGTAATTATTGAGTTGGCTCTATCCAACTCTTCGATCATCAGATTGAAGGAATCAATTTCATCTGCATATTTTTCAACTTCTTTTAGCAACTGTAGAAAACCGCGTACGGTGGTCATGGGATTCCTTATTTCATGGGCAATACTTGCTGCCATTTCCCCAACCAGATTTAGTTGACCCAGGCGGGTCATTTCATTTTCCATATGCTTGCGTTCGGTCAAATCTATGAATTGGCTCAGTATACATATTTCTCCGTCCAGTTCGATTCTTTCTGCGGAATACAAGCCCAGCCTAATCTCGCCTTTCTCCCTGCGAAATCGGACTTCCATATCCCCTACCGATCCGCCTTCACTTATGATGCGCTTTACCTCTTCGCGCTGGTCAGGATCAACCCAAAACCCTATTTCAATTGAACTGCTGCTGAGAAGATATTCACGGGTATAACCCATCACATGACAAAAACTTTCATTAACATTTAAGAAACGTCCCTCTTCCAGTGTAGTAATACTCATGGTGATAGGACTAAAATTAAATGCTTTGTTGAAACGCTGCTCTGACAGGATCAAATCATGTTCCATTTTCTTGCGATCAGTGATGTCTTTGACCACGCAAAGCAGACAATCTTCACCATCGACTTTGATGATATCGGCAGAAATTAAGGTCGTTTTAAGCTCTCCGTTACGATTACGAAAAACAAATTCGAGATTGCGTAAACGACCATCTCCCCGCAATTGCTGCATTAATCTTCCACGATCATACGGAAATTGCCAGATATTTAAATCATAGCTGGTATAGCCGATAACTTCATCCCGCGAAAAGCCGACCAGATTAAGGAAAGCATCATTCACATCCAGATAACGAGCGTCATTTAAAGATGAAATGGTTATGATGTCAGGACTGTAATGAAAGGCATTGGAGAATTTTTCTTCGGAAAGACGCAATGCTCTTACCGTTGAGGTATATTCAAGTACGTCATTTGTATTTATTCTTTCCAGTTCCGTAACCCTGGCCTTTAACTCATCAACTTCCTGTAAAAGCTGCTCCTGGGTCCTTAAATCATTCAAACGGGTTTTACCTCCTGAAATATCCTGCAAATAAAATCGGTATGATTTGAACTGTTAACTTTTACCTTTCATGTTATCTAACTAATTTTATCATACCATTATAAAATATAATAACATTACTAAATTAAGATCTGACAGTGGCTAATTATTCCAAACAATAAAAAGCCACGAACCATTAAACCGATTTAATTGCGGATTAATACCTTCATGGTATTGCTTCGGTTATTCTAATAAAAGGGGGTCGCCGGCATATTAAAATGCTGACAGCGACCCCCAAATTGAATTTTTATCCTTGCGCTAATTTATTCCACCCAGCGAATTTTACGTTTTAATTCAGGATCTACCCGGGGTGGTGCTTCAGGAAAAGCCACCGGTTAACCCAAGGGCGTTACTGCGATAATTTCTTTTTTCTCGGGGATGTCCAGAACCTTTCGAATCGTTGCCTCATCCTGCAGCGGGCTGGTCATCCAACAGGTACCCAAGCCCAGTGCCCGGGCCATCGTTTCATCCCTTTTTAACCATATTTGCATCTTCCCTATTGATTGTTTTTGGCTTTTTCCTGTTGGCGCAGGGCATTACGCATGGGCTTGCCGACCGAAGTACGCGGCAATTCATTAATAAACTCAACATGGGTCGGGACCTTGTAGGGAGCAAGATACTGACGGCAGTAGTCTTTGACTTCATCTTCGGTCATGGTTTGTCCGGGCTTCAGGATAATAAATATTTTGGGAGTCTCGCCTCGCTTGGGATCAGGAATACCTATCGCACAGGCATCCAATACTTTGGGATTTTTATACATGACTTCATCTATCTCACGACAGAATACGTTAAAGCCGCTGCACAGAATCATATCTTTTTTACGATCCACGATGGTAATAAAACCATCATCGTCAATAGTGGCAATATCGCCGGTATAAAGCCAGCCGTCACGTAATACATTGGCAGTTTCTTCCGGATTATTCCAATATCCGCTCATGATCTGTGGTCCTTTGGCAATCAATTCGCCCGGTTCTCCGTTGGGCATTTCCTTGGTTCCCTCTTCCAGGTCAACGATCTTAATATCAACATCCGGCCAAGGCAGTCCTACACTGCCGATTTTACGTTTGGTGTAGAAAGGAGTGCAGGTCAATACGTTGGAAGTTTCAGAAAGTCCGTATCCTTCCGTAATCACAGCGCCGGAAAGCTTTTCGAAAGTATTCAGTCCTTCCACCGCCAACGGTGAAGATCCGCAGATCATGGCTTTAATGGACTTAATCTTGGATTTGCCGATATCAGGGTGGTTGTTTAGCCCGTAAATCATGGCCGGAACTGCAGCGAAATAATTGGGTTCGTGTTCGTTGATGTTTTTCAGCAGATTATCAGGACTGGGACCGTTGACAACGATAATCGTTCCACCCGCTACCATCATCATGTTGACGCTGGTATTGAAGCCATAAATATGATAGAGCGGCATGGCGGCCATGGCAACAATTTCCTCAGAGATGGCAAAGGGAGGTTTAAACCATTCCACATCCTGGTAGGCCATGGCTTCCAGGTTGGAATTGCTTAAAAGGCAGCCTTTGGACAAACCAGTGGTGCCGCCGGTATACTGGAGCATGGAAAGGTCTGCAGACGTTACCTCAATGTCTGGTTCCTTGTCCTCGCCTTCGGCCACCAGATCATTGTAGTCAAAAATATAATCGGCGGCTTTAAATTCAACTTTATTGGCGGTCTGAATTACCACCAGTTTTTCTATGCTGGTTTTGCCATTTTTAATTATCTCAACCACTTTGTTGGCAAACTGTGCTTCAGCAAAAACAATCTTGGTACCGCTGTCACCAAACTGATGGGTCAGCTCCGGTACAGTATACATGGGGTTGGTGGGTACAATGGCGGCTCCCAGTTTCCAGCAGGCCTGCAGACAGATCACATATTCCGGCAGGTTGGTAGTCATCAGCGCAATCCGATCTCCTTTTACATAACCAAGAGAAATAATCGAACTGGATAACTTACAAGCAATACTATTAGCTTCTTTGTAGGTTAATTGTTTGTCCCCCCAAATCAGGTAAGGCTTGTCAGGATTTTTGTCCACCCATTTACTGAAATGTGCCTTCATAGGCAAACCCGGGTAGTCAATGCTGTGGCCTACTCCTTCGTCATAAAATGCGTACCAGCTTCTTTCCATTCAAAAAACCTCCTGTCCAGATTCTAGTAATATAATAATTATATTATAAAATTATTATTTATGTGGAATTTAAATATAGAAGATTCTTATAAACGGTAATTCGGATGATAAAAAATGAGCCGCCTTAAGCAGCCCATTTTACCATCCGAATTATAGCCAGCAAGATGACGATTAAATCGATCAATCCGGGCACAAAAAAGCCTCATCCGCCTTCGGACAAGGCTCGTGTTTTTTTAATTTGCCCAGCAAATGTTTTACCACCCCCGGCTGCTTCCTCCCCCGCCTCCGGAACCGCCGCCAAAGCTTCCGCCACCTCCGGAACCGCCTCCGCCAAAGCCTCCGCCTCCCCGGCCTCCGCCGCGAAACACACTTCCCAGAATAAAGCCCAGAATAAATCCATTCAAATAGCGATGATCCAACCAGAGCAGCAACAGGACAGCAAATATTCCAAAAATCTTTAGCCAGGCAGGTGTTCCCCTGCTGCCAGGGGAAGGTTCGGCCGGGGTTGCCCGGTAATCCTGGCTTGGTGCAAGTGCAACGTTGTATTCTTGGGCAACTTCCTGGACAATAGCCAAATAACCGTTACGCAGACCAAGATCATATTGTTCCTGTTTATAATAGGGCAGCATGTATTCGTCCTGAATGCGACCGGTTTTTCCGTCCGTCAAAACACCTTCCAACCCATATCCGACTTCAATCCTTGATTTATGCTCGGAAGGTATTAGCAGGATCAATACCCCATTGTTCAGTTCCTTGTCACCGATCCCCCATCCGCGCAGTATAGCCAGCGATACCTCTTCCAGTACCTGATCGTTAAGCGTTTTAAGAGTTACTACGACTACCTGTGCTTTGGTCTGCCGGGCCAGATCCTGACTTGTACCCAATATCAGGGAGCGGGTCTCGTTGCTCATTACGGCAGCCTGGTCAAGCACGTAAAGGTCTGCCGGCGGTGATGGAATTTCAACGGCTGGAGACGGCAGAGCCAGAAATAGGAACAACAGCAAAAGGGAGAGCAAACTCCCCCCATAAATATATTTTTTAATATTCTTCTTCCCTTTGCTTTTTTTGAAAACTGTAGGAAATCTTTTAATCATAAATGTACCTATTGCTCGAAATCAACTTGTGGAACCTGATTGGCTGATTCTGTGGCTTTAAAGTATTCACGAGGTTCAAAGCCCAGCATTCCGGCCCAGATGACATTGGGGAAAGTTTTGATCCTGGCGTTGTATACCTGAACAGTGTCATTGTAATCCTTTCTGGCCACCGCCAAACGGTTTTCCGAACCGGCCAGTTCATCCATCAATTGGCGGAAATTAGCATCTGATTTCAGTTGCGGATAATTTTCAACGATGACCAGCAACCGTGACAGGGCTGAGTTCAGTTGATCATTGGCAGCTGCTTTTTCGGCTGCACCCTGAGCCCCAAGCAATCGGCTGCGTGAATCGGCAATATTATTCAATATGCTCTTTTCCTGGGCGGCAAATCCTTTTACGGTTGATACCAGATTGGGAATCAAATCAGCCCGGCGCTGCAACTGGTTTTCCACCTGACTCCAGTTGCTGTCCACCTTTTCATTTAAAGAAACCAGGTTGTTATAACTGCCGACTCCAGCAAAAACAAGCACCAGCAAAACTACCAGTGCGATAATCCAACTCTTTTTCAATGTAACGCCTCCCCTAATTATTAAATTCTATTTCATCATATCCCATCATATGCAATTGTCAATCCGTGAATACGAGACTGAGGATGTC
>JAAYCZ010000286.1 GCA_012729495.1 Syntrophomonadaceae bacterium
AATGTCAATGTTATCGCCGCAGTCAGGGTCGTCTTGCCATGGTCTACGTGTCCTATTGTCCCAATGTTAAGATGCGGTTTTGTCCTTTCGTATTTTGCCTTTGCCATCTCTTGCTCACCTTTCCTTTGATTTTAAGTTAGGGAAATCAATGCATACTGTTAATATTTTAACCAAAAATAGATCAAAATAAAAGAAGCAGGTATAAAATCCGGCTCCTTTAGTCTGCTTATATGGTAGCGGCGGAGGGATTTGAACCCCCGACACTTCGGGTATGAACCGAATGCTCTGGCCAACTGAGCTACACCGCCAAGTGGAGCCCTTAACCGGACTTGAACCGGTGACCTCATCCTTACCAAGGATACGCTCTGCCGACTGAGCTATAAGGGCAATAATATTGATGAACAGTCTTGTCTGCCCATCCCAGGGAATACATATTTTAATTCCCTACGGGAATAACTAATTATGGTTGCCCCCTAGCGGGGGCTACATATTTTAATCCCCTTCGGGAATGAGTATTTTTGGTTGCGGGAGCCGGACTTGAACCGACAACCTTCGGGTTATGAGCCCGACGAGCTACCAACTGCTCCATCCCGCGATGATAAATGGTGGAGGGAGAAGGATTCGAACCTTCGAAGTCGTCGACAACAGATTTACAGTCTGCCCCCTTTGGCCGCTTGGGTATCCCTCCATGTTTCTGGAGCCGAGCACAGGACTTGAACCCGCAACCTGCTGATTACAAATCAGCTGCTCTACCGATTGAGCTAGCTCGGCTCAGCAAATAATATTTTATATGCTGAGCCGATCAAAGTCAAGCGCATTAATGAATTAATAATTCCCGCTGCTCGTTCCTATAAAATTATAATATTCGAGGTAAATATTATGCTTGTTATCCGGTTATCTGTTTATTTCGTTGCGATCTTCGAGATATTTTTCCAGTTTTCTTTTTACCCGTTGCAGGGCATTGTCGATGGATTTAACATGACGTTTTAATTCCTGAGCTATTTCCTGATAGGATTTACCCTCTAAATAGGCCATCAGAACCTTCCATTCCAATGAACTAAGGATTTCTCCCATTTTCTTTTCTATGTACACGAATTCTTCGCGGCTGATAATAATTTCTTCGGGATTGGTAATTTTATTGGTGGTGATAATATCAATCAAGGTTCGGTCGGATTCTTCATCATATACCGGTTTATTAAGCGAAACATATGAGTTCAGCGGAATATGTTTCTGCCGGGTGGCAGTCTTTATTGCGGTAATTATCTGCCGGGTAATGCATAATTCTGCAAACGCCCGGAAGGATGTCAACTTCTCTCCGTTATAATCACGAATGGCTTTAAATAACCCAATCATGCCTTCCTGGATTATATCTTCCCGGTCGGCACCGATTAAAAAATAGGCCCTGGCTTTAGCACGTACAAAATTCTTATATTTGTCAACCAGAAACTCTATGGCATACTGATTTCCCAACTGTGCCAGTTCAACAATCTCCTCGTCAGACATATCGGCATAGCTTACATAGAGCTGCTTGACAGCAACAGAACCGGTCATTTAACCGCCTCCAAAATATATAATGTTTATTTATTCAAAACGGTGAATTTCGGACAAGTATATTATAGCCGTATGAAATCTCAACCGTCAAGAACTTGTTCTGCGTTTGGCGGGTATGGTTTCATATTTTTTACAGATTGATTTGCCTTTGACGTAAAACTTCATAAATAATTAAACCAGCTGCAACGGATGCATTCAATGATTGAATTGAACCAATCATGGGAATTCTTAGCACCATATCACAGTTTTCTTTAACCAAACGACGGATTCCCTGTCCTTCTCCTCCCACAACCAGCGCCGTAGGTGTTGGTATCCGGCAGCGAAAATAATCCTGTTCCCCATCCATGTCGGCGGCCACAATCCATAATCCGTTCTTTTTCAGAGTTTTAATAGTGTTAACCAGATTGGTTTCCCTTGCTACCAGCATATGTTCTACCGCGCCAGCAGAAGCACGTACCACTGCCGGAGTAATTTCCGAATTGTTGTGCCGGGGAATAATGATGCCATGCACCCCGGCACATTCTGCCGTACGCATGATGGAACCCATATTCTGAGGATCTTCGATCCCGTCCAGGATCAGTATAAACGCTTCCCGTCCAGACAACGCCGCTTTTTCCATAATCTCCTCAATGGATGAGTAGGCAAAGCTGTCCACCTGGGCTATAATTCCCTGATGATTGGCTTGCGTATACATTTGATCCAAACGCTGCCGGTCAACGTACTGCCAGTAAACCCCTCTTTTTTCCGCCAGTTTCAGCAGTTCTTCAATCCGCTTGCCCCCTCGGCCTTCCTGGACAAATATTTTATGGATTTTACGCCTGCCGTTGAGTGCTTCCATTATACTGTTGACTCCGGCTAGTTTTTCCTGCATTGGTTCCTCCTTTATTTAGATATTTGGTTCTCCTCATAGGGAAAATATCTAAAATGATGAATAATCGGGCTGCACCAGGTCAAAAGATACTGTCCCTCCCTGGCTTGGGGTCCGGCATTGTGAATCAGCAACGGTACTCCATTACGGCTGCGTTGGTCGGAGATGATGCCTATGTGTTCAAGCGGTGCACCGAAAACGACAATATCTCCCGCCTGCCAGTTGCTTAAATTGTCAGCATTACCCGGCACGATAACCGTGGTCAATTCCTGGCCATGGCGCTGAAAGAATATTTGCAGATTGCCAACTCTCCTGAAATCTATATTAGGATCGGGATGAGCCCCGGTTGCTCCATATAACTGCGGATTTTGTAGGATGTCACTGTCCACCATTTGTTTAAGATCAAGTCCGGCATTGCTGAATGCCCGCCAGATAACATCGGTGCAGGCACCTTTCCCGTCCGGCGGATAACCACCCTGATAATAAGAGCTGTCATAAATCGTACCCCGTTCAACTTCCTGCCGCGCTCCGGCAACGATATCCAGAGGATCGGCGAGGCCATTATGGTTGTTATCCCGGGAGCTGATTAATTGCGGCACTTCACATTTAGGCTCAAGCGGTATCTGCTCCAACAGAGTCTGATAATTGAAACGCGCAGTGAAATGATCTCCATATTGAAACAGCAGTACTAAACTCGCTGCAGCCAGTAAAAACAGGCAGAGCCAGCGACGGTGAGCAGACACTTTATCATCTCCGATTAATTTTCTCAATTGTTATGAATATTTATACAACCGGGTTGAATATATCATCCGTCAGAACAATTTGGGCATAATGTTCAACGGGAAAATCACGGTCATATTCGATATCATCAAACAAGGACGGCATTTTGCTCTGGAAATATAGGAGCAGAGGAATGGCTGCCTGCCGCATCTGGGGATGAGCGGCAATATCGGCCCGCAGCCTGAAAAAATGGCGCCATTCACGCAGATTGTAGGTAACCACCAGTTCTGTTTTAAGTGAATTGGGCAGTATGGAGCGGGCTTCCTGGGCAGAACATCCGCTCTCCAGCATAATCATATAATTCTTTTCCGCACCAAGGCAGGCTTCTTTCCATAACTGATAGGATTCATCCCGTCCTTTGAAGAAGTAAGGTTCTATCACACTGATCTCGTTGCCGAACTTGTTTTGGCTGTATCGGCAATAACGGGTGCTCTCCTGACTGTAGGCAGCAATACGGTGGCGCACGATTTCGTGGGAAATACCGCGGTCAACAATGAACATCACGGTAGCCTTTTCATGCTCGATGATGGACTCGTGGCCCATGGTCAGCTTTGACTTTAAAAAGTTGGGATCGCTGGCTTCTTTCATTTTATCTTCTGACTTGTAACAGGTCCGGGCGTATCTTTCCAGTTTGCGAAACAGTAATGCATCCAATTCTGATTCGGGAACCAACACCTGCGGCTGCAGTATGATCATTTTCTCCATCCCTTCCCATTTTACATTGACTGATTAGGATTGCTTTTAATTATAGCAAAGATAAGCAGTGCACTCTTTATTTTTCTACCTTTCCTCCAAGGCCAGGTGCAGCAGATAGGAAAGCCTTTTATCATCACCTTTTAAATAAAGATAGCCCAGTAAAGCTTCAAAGCCGGTGCTCATTCGATAGGACTGGACATCAGCATTTTTAGGCGGATGGCTGTGGGTATTGCGTCCCCGTCTGACAATGTCCTGTTCCGCTTCACTAAGTTCAGCGCTGATATGCCGGATGATATCTGCCTGACTGTCGGCATTGACCACGGCCACCGTGTGATGATGAATATCTTTGATCCGGCGCGGACCACCTACCGCAATACGGGTTCGAACCGCCAGTTCAAAAACTGCATCGCCGATATAGGCCAGTACCAGCGGTGAATATTCTCTGAGGATGTTCTCATCTACCGGGTTATGCATCAGCAAGTTTCCATCTGGCTCCTTCCCTCGTATCCTCAATGATTATCCCGATTTGTTTTAACCGGTCGCGCAGAAGATCTGCCCGTCCATAATCCTTTTGCTTTTTTAGATTTTGCCGCAGTTCAATAATATTTCCCAGCAGTTCTTCCATCTCCGGAGCAGAATCATATCGGCATACACTGCCGCTGGCTTTATCCTCGACCTTGATCTGCATTTTCTGGAGCAAGTCACGTACTTCATCGGCCAGCGGATAATTTTTTTCCTGGCGGGCACTGTTGCGCACTTCCAGCAGCAAATTCAAAATATCATCCACTGCCTGCTGATGATCGTTTTCGGATTTCATGAATATCCCCAGAATCTCGCCTAAATCCTTAAATACCTGCAGGGCATTTTGCAGCAATGCCTGGTTGCTGCTTGACTTTGGATCGGCACTGGCCACAAAGCTGTTGATCAGATGGGAAATTTCAAACAAATAAGCGATAGCTTGGGCAGTATTGAAATCATCGTCCATGGCGGCAACGAATTTTTCCTGCATGGCAGCTACGTTGCGAATAAGCTCTCCATCTGCAACCGGCAGATTATGCTTTTCAGGATCAAAGCCTCCGTTTTGCTGAAATTCTGCCGCCAGGTTCAGGGTGGTCTTTAATCTGCCCAGGGCCTTGCGGGCTTCCTCCAGTTTGCTGTCATCAAAATCAAGCGGGCTGCGATAATGAGTGGCAATCAGATAATAGCGCACCACATCATGCGGATATTTGGCAAGGATGTCCCGCAGAATAAAGAAATTCCCCAATGATTTTGACATTTTTTCACTGTTGATGGTAATAAAACCATTATGCATCCAGTACTTAACAAAAGGTTTGCCGGTATATGCTTCCGTTTGGGCAATTTCATTTTCATGATGGGGAAAGATGAGATCGGCCCCCCCGCCGTGAATATCGATCGTTTCACCCAGATATTTCATTGACATGACGGAACACTCTATATGCCAGCCCGGACGTCCTTCTCCCCAGGGACTCGACCAACTCGGTTCCCCGGCTTTAGCCTTTTTCCAGAGCGCAAAATCTGCGGCTTCTTCCTTGCGGTCATCAACTTCGACCCTGGCTCCGGCCAGCATTTCATCCAGTGATCGTCCGGACAGCTTGCCATAGCCGGCAAAGGCTTTGATCCGGTAATAAACATCCCCGTCAATTTCATAGGCGTAACCTTTTTCCATAAGCCCCTCAATAACCTTGATGATTTCCGGGATATGATCACTGACCCGCGGATGTACATCAGCCCGGCATATTCCCAGGGCATCGGCATCAGTAAAATATTCTTCTATATAGCGATTGGCCAACCGTAACGGGTCATCGTTTTCTTCCCGGGCACGGTTAATAATCTTGTCATCCACATCGGTAAAATTCTGCACATATTTCACCGTATAACCACGATAAGCCAGATAACGTCTGACGGTATCAAATACCACCAGCGGGCGGGCATTGCCCAGATGAATGTAATTGTAGGTGGTGGGCCCGCACACATAAATATTGGCCTGTTTGGCTTCGAGAGTCTGCAGTTCTTCCTTTTTTCCGCTTAAGGTATTGTAAACTTTCATGTTTTATGACTCCTTGCTTGTGTATTTAAAAAGCCTCTCATCTCCATTCAGAGACGAAAGGCTGTGCTTCCGCGGTTCCACCCTGATAAAGTGCCCGGCACTCCGCTTAAGTGTTCTAACGGTTCTCACCGGATATACCTACTGAAGCTCGGCATATCTGCTCCCGGGCGCACTTTCATTCAGGACTTTCGCTGACAAGGCTTGCAGCCTGCGGCCTTCTCTCTCTGATAACGTTTTCCCGAATTACTCTTCCCGTTCCTGGCATTTGGCTCTGATTTGTTTTGATTATATGATGGTCGTCCCAATCCTGTCAAATGTTCTAAAAGCCCAGCTTTTGCATCGTCTCATCCAGACGATTAAGCGTATTTTCCCGTCCCCATACATAGATCATACTGGGCAGTTCCGGTCCGTGGGTTCTTCCGCTCAGGGCACTGCGCAGCGGCATAAATACATCTTTTGGTTTTAATTTGGCATCTTTGGTAACTGATTTTATAAACTGCTTTATCTCCTGCGGCTCAGTAAACTCCGGTAGTTCATTACGGATACGCTGCAAAACGGGGGCCGAATTTTCCTGCTGCAGGATTTCCCACGCCTCCGGATCATAAGAGAGCGGCTGAAAGAAAACTCCCATTTGCCCCTCTACATCACTAAGACAGACAAGATGTTCACGAATGGCCTCAACCAGCACCAGCGTACGGTCTCCAGGCAATTCTGCCCATTGTCCCGCATAGGGGCAGTTTTGAATGTAGGGCAGCAATAAATTCATTAGTTCCGGTGTAGACAATTGCTTTATATACTGCTGATTCATCCAATTGAGTTTATCGATATTAAAGACGGCCGGACTCTTTGCCACCCGGTCGAGAGTAAAGCTTTTAATGATCTCTTCCTTGGTCATGATTTCCTGTTCACCTTCGGGAGACCAGCCCAGCAGGGCCAGGAAATTAAAAAGGGCTTCCGGGAGATAACCTTTTTCCCGGTATTGTACGAGAGAAGTGGCACCATGACGTTTGCTCATCTTCTGATGATCATCGCCCAGAATCAGCGAAATATGAGCAAACTCAGGGCGGGGAAATTTTAAGGCATCATAAATCATCAACTGGCGGGGCGTATTGGAAAGATGCTCCTCCGCACGGATAACATGGGTAACCTCCATGAGATGATCATCGATTACTACCGCAAAATTATAAACCGGAATGCCGTCAGATTTGACGATAATAAAATCACCGCTGTTGCCGCTTTCAAAACTTACTGTATCCCGAACCAGATCGTTGACCACATAAAAAGTATTATGCGGTACCCTAAATCTGATGCTGGCCGGCTCACCGGCTGCCAAACGACGGTTTACTTCAGCTGCATCCAACTGACTGCATTTACCCCCATAGCGGGGGGTAAGCCCCTGGGCATATTGTTCCTGCCGTTCAGCTTCCAGTTCTTCCTGGCTGCAAAAGCAATAGTAAGCCTGAGCTTGATCAATTAGTTGCTGTACATACTGGCGGTAAATATCCAAGCGTTCGGTTTGACGGTAGGGGCCATTGTCGCCGCCGATATTCACTCCTTCTGTCCAGGTTAACCCCAGCCATTGTAGTGACTCAATGATCTCTTCTTCATATTCACGATGGGAGCGATCCAAATCCGTATCTTCTATCCTTAATACCATTTCTCCCCCGCAATGCTCGGCATAAAGGTAATTAAACAAAGCCGAACGCGCTCCGCCGATATGCAGCGGGCCAGTGGGGCTGGGTGCAAATCTTACCTTGGTTTTCTTCACAAATCTTCCTCCCTAGCTTTTAACCTTATTAATCAATACCACAGCCTGGGCAGCAATTCCCTCTCCCTGTCCTTCCCAGCCTAATCCTTCTGTAGTAGTTGCTTTAACACTCACCTGATCTGGCTCTATTTTCAAGATATCAGCAATATTGATGCACATAGCGGGTATATAGGCAGCCAGTCTTGGTGATTGGGCAATCAAGGTGCTGTCTATGTTTTCTATCCGCCAACCGTGGGCCTGCAGCAGATTGTCGACCCTTTGTAGCAGGATGCGGCTGTCAATATCTTTGAATTCCTGACTGCTGTCGGGGAAGTGCTGACCGATATCACCGAGGGCAGCTGCACCAAGTAAAGCATCACAAATCGCATGCAGCAGCACATCAGCATCCGAATGGCCCATAAGCCCCTTGGAAAAGGGTATTTCCATCCCTCCAAGTATCAGCCTTCGCCCCTCTGCCAGACGATGCACATCGTAACCAGTCCCGACACGCATAAACTTACCTCTCTTCTGCTAATCCATCCTGGTCAGCAGGTTTTGTACAATTATAAGATCAAGCGGTGTGGTTATTTTAATATTATCATAATCCCCTTCCACCACTTTCACCTGGCCGATGTATTTTTCAAATAGGGCTGCATCATCGGTTGCATAAAACCCTTCTTCATCAGCATACTTGTATGCAGTAAATAATTCCTTGAATTTAAACACCTGCGGAGTTTGAATACTGTAGATAACGTTTCTGTCCAGGGTCTGGCGCACAAATGAATCCTTGTTAACCATTTTTATCGTATCGCGGCTGGGAACGCCCGGAATAGCTGCACCCCATTCCTCGGCCGCAGTCAGTAACCGGCTGAGAACATCTGCTGACAGCAACGGACGTGCACCGTCATGCACCGCTACAAAATCCGTATCCTCACTAAGATATTGCAAGGCCGTCCACACTGAGTCCTGCCTCTGCTGTCCGCCGATTAAAACTGCCGATACCTTCTGATATTTATTCTTTTCAATAATTTCAAAACGACAGTAGTCCAGTTCTTTGGCACTGGTAACCACAACAATTTCATCTACTGTTTCCTGCTTTTCGAAAAAATCCAATGAATAAGCAATTACCGGTTTATTGTTCAGCATAATAAATTGTTTGTTGGTTTTGATTCCCATGCGGCTTCCCTGTCCTGCGGCCGCAATAACAACCCTGAGGTTGTCAGCCATATAAATTCACCTCTTGCGTTTTTACATTGGGCAAAATCAGACTGTTATCCAGCGATGTTTCTTCTTCTTTAATTTTGCGGGTAAAAATCATGCGACCGGCAGCGGTTTGGAAAACACTTGTAACCAGAACTTCTAGATTATTTCCCAGTTCATGCTGAGCATCCTCCACCACTACCATGGTTCCATCTTCCAGATAGCCAACCCCTTGACCAGGTTCCCGACCGGCCTTTAGGACATTGATCGACATGGTTTCTCCTGGATATACAACCACCTTTACAGCGTTGGTCAATTCGTTGATATTAAGCACCATAATACCCTGCAACTCAGCCACTTTGTTCAGGTTGTAATCGTTGGTTATAATACTTGCATTTATTTGCTTGCAAAGCTTAATCAGTTTCATATCAACTTCTTTTTCATCCGGGATATCAGTTTCAATTATATCAATTTTTATATCAGAATGCTGATTCATTTTGGATAACAGTTCCAACCCCCGACGCCCTTTACCTCGTCTGAGATTATCCGATGAATCTGCTATATGCTGCAGTTCTTCAACTACGAACAAAGGTACCAACAAATTTCCCTCCAGGAATTTGCTCAGGGCAACATCATATATTCGTCCGTCAATGATAGCACTGGTATCTATTACCTTGCAGGTACTGCCATTATTTTCTTTGCTTTCGAGTTTTTCATGGCTTATGGGCAGCAATTGCCAGAGTTCAAAAGCCCGGCGGGTTCCGATCCGTAATCCCAAATAACCGCAGAGTATAAAAATGGTCAGAGTAAGATAGCCCCCCAATCCCCTAATCAGGGAAAGCGGATAAGATGTTATCAATCCCAGCAGCAGACCCACCATTAGTCCCAGCAATCCGCCGATCATAATTTCAATTGAGGTATTATCCAGCAAGCGGTTAAATTTTTTGATACCTTTACGCGCAAATTTGAAAATCAGGTTAAAAACCATGTAAAAAATTAAGGCAGCAGCTAAACCCGCAGCTATGCGCCAACCGATAGCCAGATGCAGGTAAAGATCAATAAAATAGCTGACCCATATACCAACAATCAGGGCAAACAAAAGCAATGAACTAAACATAAATCTTTTATACATAAATACACCTCCATCTAATATTGTGGCGGTAAATTTTGTAAATTATACTAATAACGTTATTTATGTTTATCCTTGCTGCAATAATAGCCTTTATTCGGTTGCCGGCCCCTTGTGATATGGCTTGTTTATTGGTATATAAAGATGAAGAATGATTCATAGACATGAATTGTGATGGAGTTCCTCAATTGACAAAGTTTCAATGACAGGGCTATACTGATAATAATGTCAAGATGAAAAGGGGCGAAACCTTTTTATGAAAGACCTTATCTGCGATGAGTTCCAAAATACAGTTAACAACCTGCTTATTCGTCATCATAGTGTTTTGGATGTAACTTCCAAGCTTAACGAAGCAACCTGCCGGGTAAATCGTTCCGTTATCAAAGCTGTTACCGATTGTGGCTGCGTTTCAGTGGAAGCAAAAAAGATACAGCTGCCGGATAATGTTGAATCAATCAACGAATTGAAGTCATATCTGGATAACCATTTAAGAGGACAGTTATGTCAGCAGTGCAGAGAAGTAGTCATCAGCGAATTGGGCAAACTACTCTTCTATACCGCAGCGTTGTGCAATACACTGGATATAAACCTTTATGATGTCTTTATTAAGGAATATAAGGAAGCCGAAGCTTTGGGTGTTTATAACATGAGATAGGCTGTGTGGTTGGTGTAAGCGAAAATCCCATATCATCTGATATGGGATTTTTTATGATTATGACTTATTTATCACTGCTTATTCATTGTTGTCTCGCTTAGCCGTCTGTAATCAAACGATATATTCCGGCAGCGCTTGTTCCTGCATACGCTGCAGCCCATTTTTAATTGAACGTGCGCGAACTTCGCCAATGCCTTCAACATCGTCCAGCTCCTCAATCGTGGCCGGTAAAATATTTTTTAACAAATTAAATCTTTCCACCAGGTTATCGATAATCGTCAGGGGAATGCGGGGAATTTTATGCAGCATACGATAACCACGGGGAGAAACGACCTGCTCCAGATGACTGCTGGTCGTTCCCAGTGATAAAATGCGGGCAATAAATACCGAATCCGATATATCTTCCTCAAAAGCCCTTAGAATCGTATTCAACAACTCCTGGGGGCTTTTATCGGGAGCATGCGAATAGTCTTTAATAATCAGGGTGGCCTCTTCACGGATATTAACGACCAGTTCATCCAGTTGCATTTTGACCAGCCGACCCTCGCTGCCCAGTTCCGCTATATAATTTTCGATTTCTTCGGCAATATTTAAAACTCTGATACAGCGGTGCAAAACCTCACATACTTCAGCAACCGTTACTACGTCTTCAAATTCCATTCCTCCCAAGCGCTGCAGTTCACGGATCAAAACATTACGGTATTTCTCCAGCGTCTGCAAAGCCTGGTTGGCCTTGACCAGTATGGATGCCATATCCCGCAGGCGAAAGATGGTATTGCCCTGATAAAGGGTAACCACACTGCGCCGCTGAGAAATAGCTACCACCAGCATACCCGTTTGCTGGGCAACCCGCTCAGCCGTACGGTGGCGAATCCCGGTTTCCCGGGTGGGAAGATTGGGATTGGGATCCAACTGGGCGTTAGCCAGAATTATACGGGAAGCATCATGATTGGTTATTATCGCTCCATCCATCTTAGCCAGTTCATATAAACGTGAGGGGGTAAACTCACAGTCGATTTTAAAACCGCCGCTTACCAAGCTCATTAATTCGGGAGAATCTCCCATCACAATCAAGCCTCCGGTATTAGCCTGCAGGACATTTTCAATACCCAACCGAAAAATCGTTCCTGGTGCGAGTAACTTTAATGACTTGCGGAAATTGGTTCGATTGATATCTTCTGCCACACTTACCCCTCCATTAATATTTCGATTAATTGGTTCAGATTGCGGATCTCCTTGATATGTATACCGGTTTCTTCATAACCGGTTTTAAGCTGGCCGGCCGGCAAGACTACCTTTTTAAAGCCCATTTTTTTTGCTTCCTTGAGGCGGTTGTCCAGGAAAGGAACGGAACGAATATCCCCGGACAGACCGATCTCACCTAAAAACACCATGTCGCGGGGCAGCGGCGTCTCACGGAAACTGGAAAAAATAGCCGCAGCAATGCCTAAATCAACCGCAGGGTCTTTGATAAATACGCCTCCAGTCACTTTTAAATAAATATCATAATTAGATAGAGTAAGGCTCCATTTTTTCTCCAAAACGGCAATGATCAGCGCCAGCCGGTTTTGATCAATGCCTGAAGCCATTCGCCTTGCATAACCGGGGCCGGAAAGAGCAACCAGGGCCTGCATCTCAATCAGCAGGGGGCGGCTGCCTTCGAAACTGGCCACTACAGCAGATCCGCTGGATTCGGGTTCATTGGTGTTTAAAAATATCTGGGCAGGATCCAAAACTTCCATTAAACCCTGCCCGCTCATTTCCAGCAAACCTATTTCATCAGTCGGACCAAAGCGATTCTTTACCCCACGTAAAATCCGATAGGAGTAATTTTTTTCACCTTCAAAATAAATAACCACGTCAACCATATGCTCAAGTACTTTGGGCCCTGCCAGTGCTCCGTCCTTGGTAACATGTCCTACCAGGAAAAACACCCTCTGACTTTGCTTGGCCAGGGTCATTAATTTAGCGGTGCACTCCCTTAACTGCGATACACTGCCGGGAATCGAACTCAATGATTCAGAATAAACGGTCTGAATCGAATCAATTATTACCATATCCGGATCGATCTCCTGGACGTAACTGGCCAGCAAATCAACGTTTTGCTCATTCAGCAGATAAATCTGATCCGTTTCAATGCCCAGACGTACCGATCGCAAACGAATCTGCAGGGGTGATTCTTCTCCGGAAAGATAGAGTACTTTGCTGCCCCGCTGCGATAAATGATCAGCAACTTGCAAAAGCAGAGTCGATTTGCCGATGCCGGGATCTCCCCCCAGCAGAACCAATGATCCCGGAACCAATCCTCCGCCCAGAACCCGATCCAGCTCACTCAAGCCACTGGAAAATCTAAATATCTCAGTCTGAGGAATTGAATTAAGTACCAATGCCTCGACACTGCGCCCGCTTTGTTTTTTGCCGGCGGGAGCAGCACTTTCCTCCAGCAGGCTATTCCATGCTCCGCAGCCGGGACATTTTCCCAGCCATTTGGCGCTCTCAAAACCGCAATCGCGACAGACAAATCTATTAATTGATTTAACCATAATTTTCCCTTTTTCTTTATATTTAATCTCATTAC
>JAAYCZ010000287.1 GCA_012729495.1 Syntrophomonadaceae bacterium
GGCCTGGTCAGACCGCGCCTGTATCTGCCCTTCCCGGCCGAGGATATCATAAGTGCGCTGCCGCAAAATGCGCAGGTGATGGTACTGGATCGTAATTATAATTTCGGCCACCCCGGCGGTATTTTGGCTTCGGAGCTGAAAAGCGTACTCTTTGGCCGCCGCAATGACATCACGGTTAAGAACCGGGTAATGGGCATTGGCGGCATCGACCTGACCCGCCAATTCATGGCCGCCGAGATTCGCGCCATGATGGATGAATAAAAAGCATAAAAAAGCATAGACCAGGAAAGGAATGGATGAGATATGGCTACCAGTATTAAAAAATTACCGGATATTGAGCAGGTTTTAAGCGGCAACGGGGCCTGTGGCGGCTGCCCCGCCACCATGGGCTTGCGCATCGTAGGCAAGGCTCTGGGTTCAAACGCCATCATGCTGTTGACCCCTTCCTGTTCGGTAGCCAGCATGGGCATGACCCCCAGGCTGGGTTATAATTGGCCCTGCATTAATATTACATTTGCGTCCGCTGGCTCTTCAGCCTCCGGTATTACCCACGCGCTGGAAGTAATGCAGGAAAAGGGCCGCCTGCACGGCGAGCTGCCCACCGTATTCGCCTGGGTAGGCGATGGCGGCACCTATGACATTGGCTTCCAGGCCTTATCAGGCGCAGCCGAGCGCAACGATAATATAATTTTCTTTTGCTATAACAACGAAGCCTACAGCAACACCGGCGTGCAACGCAGCGGAGCCACCCCGCGCGGCAGCTTCACCACCACCACCCCTACCGGCAAGCGCCAGCCCAAGAAAAACATGGCCCTGCTGATGCTGGAGCATAATATTCCCTATGTAGCAACTGCTACCGTGGCTTACCCCGGCGACCTGTACGATAAGGTGGTAAAAGCCAAAAACATCCCGGGTATGAAATACATCGAAATTCAGGCCCCCTGCTATTTAGGCTGGCAGTTCGATATGCCTGAAACCGTGCAGATGAGCCGTATGGCTGTTCGCAGCGGTGCCTGGCTGTTATGGGAAGCGGAAAATGGCAAGATCAGCTTTAATAACCCCAGCTCGCTTATCATCAGCGGTAAAAAAGACGCTGCCCCGGTGGATGAATACTTAATGAAGCAGGGTCGCTTCAACCGCCTGCTTAAAGGTCCTGACGCCGAGAGCCGCATTGCCGAGATTCAAGGTGACATCGATCGCGAGATTGCTTTTATACGGGAAAGAGCGAAGATTACGATTTAGTTTAAATATACAAGGAGTGCACTTATCTTATTTGGACAAGGGGACAAAACAGGCGGAGGATTCTTATCCCCCGCCTCGTTGCAGCGGTGTGTTGAAACTGCTTCGCAGTTTCTTCTGATGCTTAAAGATTGCCCATACTCGTTTCTATTACCCTCTAAGCCAACCTTACTGATACTCCTCCTCAAACAATCTCCTCTGACATCCTTATTTTACTGCTTTACCAGGCCTTGTTCTGTTGATGCTTGTTTTTCCTTTTAGTATAAGAGTCATACTGTATTTTTATGGTGGGATACGCAACCGGTTTCTGATAAGGCTTCCCCATTATTTTGCTTAGGATTTTCTTTTCAGATGATCACATTGTGTGCAGACCTGATAATTACCATAGCCATTATAACAAGGGCATTCATTATTCATGAAACGTCTCAAAAAAAAGACTTCAAAGGTCTGGTTATCTGATACCTTATCGCAATAAAACCTCTCGTTTTCACCACGGCCCCCGGATACCTTATTGAGTTCTTGGTCTGAAATTTTAGACTTTTCCATTATTCATTCCTCCATTCTTAATCATACTCTAAACTCGCTGCATTTCTCAGCTTGGGCTTTTTGGGCAAAGCTCGAATTAAGCATCGGAGGAAACTTACAGGTATTTGTAGCACACCGCTGCCTATTCCTATTTACATAGGGCTTTGTACGTCCGCAGAAAATTCATTATGTCCTGGGTTGTTCTGAGTATGCTCCTGACGTGCTTGCTGCTCATTTGATGGAGAACAACGATGACTCCAGGTGCATCCTGGATATAAACATCTAAGTATGACCGTCACTAATGAATTACCGCGCCCGCCTTGCACAGCTTTAAGCTGCTCTTCCAATAGTAATTGATGGTTTAAATCTTTTTTCATATTGAATTACCCTCCTACCTCTTTATTTTTTTAAACCAGAAAAAGCTTTTGTTACCAAAAGTATACTTATATATATACGATGAACTTGAAAAAGTAGCTCAGGATGTAAAAAAATTTTGGTTGACAGCCCTAAAACAGCGTGGTCTTGCCCACAAATGAGTCATTATCCAGCCTCTGCCTCTCCACCAGTTCGGCGAAATAACCGTCCTTATGGAGCAGTTCGTCATAGCTACCGTCTTCCTTGATTTTGCCGTTATCAAGGACTAAGATGCGATCACAATGACGAATGGTAGAAAGCCGGTGGGCTATTACGATCCGGGTGCTTTTCA
>JAAYCZ010000288.1 GCA_012729495.1 Syntrophomonadaceae bacterium
GGAGGAATCCCGAGATGGATATAGTTTCCGAGACCAAAGCTGAATTCCGTCTTAGACAATGGACAAAAATTATTCAGGACTGCCAGACCAGTAACCTAACTGTCAAAGCCTGGTGCAGCCAGAATAATATTATGTTTTAGCTACCCCAAAAAGACCAAAAGCTGATGGAATTGCCTGACCGGAAAATGCATAAGGTTGCGATATTGGATGGTATAGACTGTGACCAGGATTACCTCTTTTATAAATTGGAGGCCAAGATTAAATATATGCTGTCTAAAAGATATTTGCAGACCGACACCTACCCGAACGGCATGAAGTACACCGCGCTCAGAGATGACGAGGTTGTGGGCAGATTTGAATATAATGAAATGAATGAAGAAATACATAATGTTGTTATCGACGGCAAGGTGTTTTCCTGGAACCAGCTGGGCAGAATATTGAGCGCCTACGAAGGTTTCCAATTCAAACTGAAAATTTACGATATCACCGATGAGGTGTAAACGTAAAATGATTTTCGGGGACAGTCCCCAAAAATCACTTTACTAACGCTATTATGGAACAAGCAGATTTTCAAGTAAGGTTCTTAGCTCGGTTTGTTTATCGTCTTGCTTATAAGTACGATATCAAGACGGATAATAATATACGGATTATGCGTTCTCCGGATGAAATAGCCAATTACCTCTTCAGGCAGAATGCAGATTGTTTGATGCTTATTTCTCCCGAGCATGTGCCAGTGGTTCTGAAACGCAAGGAATTAGGCTGGGTACAGGATATGGAAGAGTTTACAAATTGGCTTACCATACACTGGGAGTCGGACATTGTGGTTATAGCTGTGCAGTGACAGTGACATGGTAAATGATATAAAATGAAAAAGATATACCCGGTTTTATTTTGAATAGAAGGTGTAAGATATCCGAGAACTGTTGGAAATAGTGACCACACTTTTTACCTGCCTGGGGAGCAGGGAGATCTAACTTAATTCTCCCAGAATTGCTTGGATAAGGCGTAGTCTGTATAAATTATTTGAATTGTTTTTGCAACTACTGTTATAGTATCATTAGGATAAATATGGTAATTAGTTTGAAATGGGGGTGAGCTAACGGTGAAGATTTTAGAGTTGGAAGTCAGTGGTTATAGATCACTGAAAAAAGTGAACTGGAAACCGGGAGATCTTAATATATTGATTGGGCCTAACGGATCAGGCAAATCTAATTTGCTGCGTCTGCTACAAATTATTTCAATTTCAGCGCGGGGTGAATTATCATCCTATATCCAAAATGCCGGAGGGATGGAACCTCTGATGTGGGATGGGGCAGCCAACAAGATTGCTATTAAAATTATTGGTTCTCCATTAGAAGAAGAGAGGGACGTGGAGCGAGAGAGCCTGAGATATGAGTTGGACATTAGCCGTTTGGGGAAATCAAGCTCCTACCGGATTGATCACGAGTTATTGTGCAAACACGACCTATATGCAATAGATAGCAGACAGTCTCCATTTAAATTTTTGGATCGTACTGGAATCCGTAGCCGAATTTTTGATGCTAATCAGCGGGCTCTGGTTGCGCCTGAGGACACGGTGGCTGAAGAAGAAAGCTTATTGTCAGTTGCTGGTGGGCCGTTTTCAGTTAACCCCTTTATTACCAACTTTCAGAGGGAATTAAAAGAATGGTCGATTTACCACGATATTCATGTTAATCAAGATGCACCTATTCGGCAGGCTGTAGTAACCAAGTTGGAGAAAAGGGTTAATCCCGATGGACAAAATTTGATCAGTGTTTTACACACGTTGTACAACAGTGATCGGGAATTCAAAAAAAACATTCATTTGGCAATGCGCGCAGCCTTTGGAGATGATTTTGAAGAATTAGTGTTTCCGCCGGCTGCTGATGAGCGTATCCAGCTAAGGGTACGGTGGAAGACACTGAAACGAGAGCAGTCTGCATCAGAGTTATCTGATGGAACTTTGCGTTTTTTGATGCTGCTGACTATATTATCCAGCCCTGCTGCTGCTCCTATTATAGCGATAGATGAACCTGAAACAGGGTTACACCCGGCGATGTTACCTATCATAGCTGAATATGCTGTCGATGCAGCCGAACGCTCTCAGATTATTTTTACCACTCATTCGCCTGATTTTCTTGATGCCTTTGGTGATTTTATGCCAGTTACCTCAAGTGTTGTTTGGGAAAATGGAGAGACTGTAATACGGCGCTTGGAAGAAGAACGCCTGCAACACTGGCTGCAAGAATATTCTTTGGGGAAACTTTTTACTTCTGGTGAATTGGAGGGGATGATTTGAGATTTGTATTGTTTGTCGAAGGGGAAACAGAGAGCAAAGTGCTTCCAGCATTTTTTAAGCGTTGGCTGGATCCCCGACTATCAACACCAGTAGGGATAAAAACAGTCAAATTTCAAGGATGGGGTCATCTCTGCCAAGGGATTAAAACCAAAGCTAATACATATCTAAATGGACCTGATAAGGATGAAATTATTGCAGTCATTAGCCTGTTGGATTTATACGGCCCAGACTGCTTTCCTGCCCATTTACGAACCGTAGAAGAAAGGGTTAACTGGGGTACCAAGAAACTTGAAGACATGGTTGGCCATTCTCGATTCAGACATTATTTTGCTGTTCATGAATTAGAGGCATGGTTATTAAGTGACCCACAAATCTTTCCAAATCAAGTATCTAAGGTCATACCCCCCAGAGAGCCAGAATTGATTAACATGCAACAACCCCCCAAGGCATTATTAAAAAATCTATACAGAACTAAAACAAATAGTACTTATAAAGAAATAATACATGGCATTGACCTTTTTGGTAGACTAGACCCTAATCTCGCTTATCAAAGATGTCCACATTTACGACAGATGTTAGACGATATGCTGGATTTGGCAGTAAAAGCTAGCTAAACAAGTTAAACTGGTTAGTTTTTATTTGCGGAGCAATTATTGTAAAAACCATGGACAGATCCGGCAAACCACCTCTTTCCGACGATAGGGATGTGCTTTTGGCAGAAGTTAAATCACTGAAAAAAAAGATATATCGTAAACAAATGGAACTGGGCATACTTAACAAGGCGGCAGAAATCATAAAAAAAGACCAGGGCATCAATCTACGGAAGCCTCTTTTACCTTTGTTCGCAGAGCAGCATATTTATCAGGTCGGATCTGGGCTTTTTTCTGATAAAAATAACTACTTTTCGGTTTTTGCTGAGAATAAAAGCTGCTATGGATACGATATACTCGTCATTCTTAGCAGGTCATTTAACGGATATTCTGTCCTTAGGGCATCAATCAGGCTGGCTTTTTCCTTGTTCGTCAGCAAAGGCGAGTGCATGCTGTAATTAAGAGCAAGGGGACGATTGTTTCTGAAAAGGTTGTACGGAGGATCATGGAAGAGGAGCAGCTTGTCGTCCCAAATGATTTTCGGGGACAGTCCCCAAAAATCACTTTTTCCAACTTCGTCGTGGGTATCAATTCATTGGCATAAGAGTTAAGCTTTTATCCAGTCAATTAGATGTTGACCGGTTTGGCTATTTGCAAACGTTCTGATATGGATCGCTTAGCTGTAAATTGTATAAAGCTGGACTAAATCGGAAAGTTGAAGTCTGGACGCATTGGCGAATCGTGCTGCAGGATATCTATGATGCCTTGAATCAAGCATGTTGTACACACTAGAATACCATGTGCGTAATTGTTGTTGAATATTACGAATAATATACATACAATAATAACAGCAGCAGAAAGGAGCTGATAGTGTGCCGAAAATAAAGCCCATTTCAGATTTAAGAAATTACAACGAGGTCTTGCGCGATGTTTCCATTGGTGAGCCTGTCTTTTTAACAAAGAATGGTCGTGGCCGATATGCCCTCGTTGACATTGTTGATTATGAAAAAACACAGGCGACAATCAAGCTAATGAGCGAGCTTCATAAGGGCCGAGTATCAGGCGAAGAAAAAGGATGGGTTGTGCATGAAGATGTCAAAGCACATTTCGAGGGAAAGGCTTATGAATAAACTGCTTTATTCACCCGAAGCAATAAATGACCTTGACGAGATATGGACCTATATCAATAACGAACCACAAAATCCTGCAGCCGCTCAAAAAATTGTGTCAGACATCTTGGACACTATTGAGAAGTTGCAGGATTTTGCAGAACTGGGTTCTCCTTTGTCATCGATTACCGAATTTAAAAGTGATTATCGGTTTCTTGTTTATGGGAAATATATCGTATTTTACCGTGTTATGGGTTTAGATGTACATATAGACCGCGTGCTGTACGGAAGGCGTAATTACATAAGCATTTTGTTTGGTACATTACAGAATGAAGTCGATTCAAAATAAGCGCAAAAGAGTCCTCTTGTAACTGATGAACGGCTTGCAATGCATATCAGATAGGTAGTTCACAACGGATGATATTGGTTCCTGAAAATTCAAAGATATTGGTTCAACACTATTTTCCGGATCGACGGAAGGGGTTATTTTTCTACCTCCGCATAAACTTCCACGAATCCCTGCACATTTCGATCAAGTCTCGACTGGCCTGCCAGTCGAGTTCCTTTTTTACTTTGGACGGGTATGATATTAAATAGGTTAACGTTAAATGATAAAATGATATAATATGAAAAAGATGTTCCTCGCCAAGGAGGTTGAAGTTATAAAAAAAACATCTGATAACCCTAAAAAGTTACTGAGAGTTAAATTTACTTATAATGATGTGAAACCAAGGAGATTTCAAAAAACAGATAATAATAAGCAAGATAAAGAATTGGCTAAATCAATAGATGAGATGCGGTTAATGCGGCAGGGCATTCTGCCTAAGATTCCCTATTAATGATGTATTATAACGTAATCGGTATAATAAAATTACCCAACCGGACAGATTTATTATAGATCTGCCCGGTTTTATTTTGAATAACTTAGGGCCAGAAGTGATTTTCGGGGACAGTCCCCGAAAATCACTTTTTCCAACCGCCCGCCCAAACCGCGCAAGTCAAGAACCCTCCATGACTTGCGCTTTTTTGTTGTCCATTTTAAATTTTAGGAGTTTTTACTAGTTTTGCGTTTCAACCCCCTGTTTTTGCTTCCGGAACAGAAAATAAGGGCCGAGTTTTGCGTTTTGAGGGCATTTTATGCTGGAGAAAC
>JAAYCZ010000289.1 GCA_012729495.1 Syntrophomonadaceae bacterium
GGAGGAATCCCGAGATGGATATAGTTTCCGAGACCAAAGCTGAATTCCGTCTTAGACAATGGACAAAAATTATTCAGGACTGCCAGACCAGTAACCTAACTGTCAAAGCCTGGTGCAGCCAGAATAACATTAACATAAAATCATACTACTACTGGCTGAGGAAAATTCGCCTTAAGGCCTGCCAATCAACGGAAATTCAGATTCCTGCTTTAAAACATGAGATTGTTCCATTGCAGTTTAATCCCCAGCCATGTCCCAGCTCAATACATCCGGCAGTAACCATACATCTAGGCACTGCGTCAATTGATATTGCAGAAGGAACCTCACAAGCAACGATCGAAGCCGTATTAAGATCCCTGCAAAGCGTATGTTAGGCGATATTACCAGGGCCAAGGACATATACATCGTTTGTGGCTATACAGATATGCGAAAGTCCATTGACGGACTGGCAGCAATCGTAAAAGAAACCTTTGGAATGGATCCATTCACAGCAAGTCTTTTCCTCTTCTGCGGAAAGAAACGAGACCGGATGAAGGCACTGCTCTGGGAAGGAGACGGATTTGTCCTGCTATACAAGCGACTTGAAAACGGAAACTTTAAATGGCCCAGAACCCAGGAGCAGGCCAGACACATTACGATCAAGGAATTCCGCTGGCTGATGGAAGGTTTGGAGATTGATCAGCCCAAAGCAATAAGGAACATTAAACCCGGTGATTTCTGCTAATACAGAAAGCTTGTAAATGCCTATTTAACGGGATTTAGAGTGGATTTTAACTGTTCAAAATGGTATAATTAAACCATCAGATGACAGGAGAAACCCCACTTGTGATAAAAGATAAAGACGCTTACATACTCCAGCTTGAAAATCAGGTTCAAAACCTGGAAAAGCAAGTCAATAACCTGACGGAAATCATTATCCTGCTGCGCAAACAAAAGTTTGGAAGCTCCAGCGAAAAGACTCCCAAGAGTCAGTTTGATGGACAGCTGAATCTATTCAATGAAGCGGAACAGGAAGCGCTTCCCGATGCAGAAGAACCTGCTGTCAGCAAAGTAAATGGATTCTATCGCAGGAACCCCAAAACCAAACGGGAGGAACTGCTTAAGGATCTTCCCGTTCAGGAAGTCATCTGTGATGTTGCTGAACAGGAGTGCTTCTGTCCTAAGTGTCAAAGTGGTCTTGTGCCTGTCGGCAAAGAAATCGTCCGGGAGGAACTTGAATACATACCGGCCAAACTGCAGGTCATACGCTACGTAAGGATGGCCTACGGATGTCAAGCGTGCAAGCAGCGGGGAACGCCATATATTCTAAAAGCGCTGACCCCGACCTCACTGATGAATCATTCCCTGGCATCTCCCAGCACGGTGGCCAATGTCATGTACCAGAAGTATGTAAACGGGATGCCTCTGTACCGGCAGGAAAAGGAATGGGAGCAGATGGGTCTGGCGCTTAGCAGAGCGACCATGGCCAACTGGATTATCCGTTGCTCTCAGGATTGGCTGATGCCGGTTGTGAATCATCTTCGCCAGGAGCTTCTGAAGCGGGACACTATCCATTGTGATGAAACACCGGTTCAGGTTTTAAAGGAACCAGGGAAAAAACCACAATCCAAATCTTACATGTGGCTTTATCGTACCGGAGAAGATGGTGATCCTCCCATCGTCCTTTATGATTACAAACCTTCCCGAAGCGGCAAGAACCCCGCTGATTATCTGCAAGGCTTCCACGGATATCTGCATACGGACGGCTTTGCCGGATATGAGAAAGTGGCGGACGTTACCAGATGTGGTTGCTGGGCTCATTATCCCAGATGTATAATTATCCGAGAAGGATCGTCAACACTTTTCCGGACAATTTGTTAAGCGGCTGTTGGTAACTGGCGCTGCTGCCACTGTTCAAGGTATTGTACTGGGCTGAGATAACCCAATCGTTTTTGTGCCCTCTGGCGGTTGTAAAACACTTCAATATACTCGAATATCGCTTGTCTCGCATGATCCCGAGTTGGATAAAAGCGCCAGTGGATGATTTCCTTCTTCAAATTAGCGAAAAAACTTTCACTCCAGGCATTATCACCAGGTTTCCCAACTCTAGAGAAGCTTTGTTGCCATCCGTAACCGGCCACCTGTTCCATAACTTTCTTTGCTGTATATTGGCTGCCCCGATCGCTGTGGAAGATCACACCGGCCGGCAACCGCCAGCGTTCCTGCGCCACCTTAATTGTTTGTAAAACTAGCTCCGCCTTCATCGTCTCTGACTGGCATTCCGCTAGCACTGCGTTAGTCAATACATCTCGGACTTGGCACAAATAATCAAAACCTTCTCCGGTTCTTACATAACTGATATCACTGGACAGAACTTGAAAGGGTTTCGTTATTTCAATATCCCTGGTCAAATTCTTGTATTCATCACTGCGCGCTTTTCTGCTGTCTGTCAAAGACCTCTGCCGACGCCTACAATGGCTGGATTTCAAACCCTCTTCATCCATAATGCGTTTGACTACCTGGTACGATGCTTTATGGCCATCCCGCCTCATACATCCACAGATGCGCTCTGCTCCATAAGTACCACGTCCTTCTTCTTTAAATAGATTAATCACGGTTTTACGAAGCTGCTGTTCCCGTTCTGCGCGCTGCTCTCGCTCTTTTAGCCAGTCATAATATCCTGATGTCGATACGCCCAATGTTTTGGCCCACTTTGCTCTGGCGTGCTGCTCCTGCTGCTCCATAAATTGGTAGCATTCCAAGGTCTTTATTTTTGATTTCTTGCAAAGAAGGCCGAAGCTTTTTTTAGAATGTCGTTTTCCTCTTCAAGCTCGGCAATGCGGCAGCGAAGTTGATTCAACTCATCCTGCTGTTCGGCCATCCGTGTTTTGTCGCCATCAGGTGTATATTGAGCCCGCCAGCGATGCAACAAGTTTTTATTGATTCCCAGGCTCTCCGCCGTTGCCTTGATTGTACGCTCGCTGCTGTAGCTCAAGCGTACCGCTCGTTTTTTAAATTCTTCGTCATATTTCCTTCGGCTGTTTGGCATGATCGTTCCTCCTTAACTTGTTTACTATCTTACCAAACTATCCGAAATTGTAGCACAGA
>JAAYCZ010000290.1 GCA_012729495.1 Syntrophomonadaceae bacterium
GGGCCAGAGTAACGATAAGTAAAGAACTGCTGAGCAAAAAAGTTATCGTAATTGGTAAAATATTCTTCCTCCCCGCTGTTTTCCTGCAGTTTATTCTTAAATATATACATTTTGGCATCAAGATTATCGGCTACATGCAGTACAAAAGCTTCCGGAAATAGCGGAATGACGGGTGAACCAAATTCCATACTGCCATGATGGCTTAAAATCATATGCTTGATCATCCACTCAAGTTGTTGCGGAAAATATTTTCCTGCCGCTCTAAGAAGGGCAATTTTTTGTCCGGCGATTTCACTGCCAATTACAATATGGCCCAGTAGTTTACCTTCCGTCGTATATTGAGGGGTGGCCCCATTCTTGTATTCGACTGTTTTGCCGATATCATGAACCAGCGCTCCGAACAGGAGCAAATCCTTGTTCAAATAAGGATAGGAAGCAGCCATTTTAATTACTAAATCGGCCACCTGACAACTATGTTCCAGCAGTCCTCCCGGATAATTATGATGGATTCGCTTGGCGGCCGGAGCCCGGAAGAATATTTCCCGGGCAGCAGGATCGAAAATCTCGTTAACGAGATCGTTAAGATAAGGGTCAGTTATCGATTGTACCAGCTCTTCAAAATGCAGCTTCAGTTCATCTAGATTCTCGGCCTGCTTCAGATAAATGCTGGGGTCTTCATCCAATACTTTGATGATTTTGGCAGTAATCTGGTTTTTGCCGGCAAAATTGCCCATGTCACCCAGAATCCCAATTACCGCACCGCTGACCAGTGTCCCGGTAAGCCGGCAGTTTTCCCATACCACTGCATCTATATCCCCGCTGCTGTCACCCAGCCTGAGGTTATACATGTCTTTGCCATCCTTGGTTTTACGGTAAATCTTGTCCAGGATTAAAAATTTGCCGGATACCTGCTGGCCAACATTGCTGGCTCTCATTTCCTGCGCATTCATCAATTTTTTGTTGCTCTCCAAAATTTTCTCTCCTCATTTCTTTAAGTAAACCTGTAAAAAAGGAAATGCAGCACTATCTGACCGGATAAGTATAGGACCCGATTTGAACGCGGGGCATTTCCTGCTGAATGATACTAATAAAATTCGTTATTCCCATGATCTCGCCACCCGGCTCAACACGACTGAATAATTCCTGGGGATCAATATTTAAATTGCGCAACTGCAGCATATCCACGTTTCCCTCCGCCAGCAGATGCAGCAGTGCTTCCATTTCATCTTCCCGGTCGGTAAATCCCGGAAACGTCAAAAGGTTTAAAGATACTCTGAGACCATGGTCATGGGCATATTTAATCGAGTTTTTTACATCTTCAAGACGATAATTCTTAGGCCGGTGATAAATATTATAATTTTGCTCCCGGCAAGAAAATATCGTTACCCGCAGCGCATCCAGACCGGCATTCACCATTTTAATAATACCTTGCGTATAACCGGCGTTGCTGTTCATATTGATCGTACCCCGGTTGGTATCCTGGCGTATGGCGCATATAGCCTCGGCCAGACGATCAGCATTTAAAGACGGTTCACCCTCGCATCCCTGGCCAAAACTGATGATCGCTTCCCGGGCATGGAGCAGATGTTCAAGCCCGACTTCTGATATTTCCTGCACTGAGGGTGAAAAATCAAGCCGGTGCTGAGGTGAATCCATCTCCAGGTGGCTTTCCGATATGCAGCCGATGCAGTCGGCATTACAGGCCGTCATGGTGGGGATCCCGGCTTCCCAGCGGCCATAGAAAAGATTCTGGGCGGTGTAACAGCTGTATTGCAGTGAACATCGCGCTAACTGGCGCAGGATCCTGTTTTCAGGGTATTTGTTAAGCAAGCGCTCAATCCGCTGCGGTAAAGCAGCAGTATTATAATAATGGGGGTGCCATTTGCGGTGCTCATCACTTTTTACTGCCGCGGTCCAGATTTTGTTATCCTTAAATCCCACCGCCGCGTAGCCAAGTAATGGCAATGACTTTGCTTCCGGGCTGACACAAGCCGGCAGCAGCGTACGGGTAAAACCCTGGGGAAGAAGAGCGGCAACCGCAGTTATCGGCTCATCGCCTTGACCGGGCTGGTGGTTAAAATACTTAATATTACCCTGCCGTCCAAGCCCTACCGGGATAAAACCGGGCAATGATACCAGTGAGGCACCTTTGGGCAAGGGGATCATCTCGCTCTGATCTGCTTCGACCCATTCAAAGCCGCTGCGCCCCAGCATCATGACCTCGGAATTCTCTATCACTTCCCCTTTTTGATTGGCAAAAAGCGTTAAAAACATTTAATTTAAACCTCAAATTACGAAATACTCCAACCTGTTTGGCAACAGACAGTAAAATCACTCAAAATGATAAACGTTTAGTATCCTTGCTAAGCGAATAGACGCCGCTGCATATATGAAATTATACCTCTTCTGGCTATAAAAAAAAGCCCCCCGGGGGAGGCTTTTAATGATTTAGGTAATTCAAGGGGTTATAACACTTCTCCCCTATGCGGATCTCGAAATGCAAATGCGGTCCGGTTGACCTTCCGCTGACGCCTACCCGGGCAATCACCTGGCCTCGTTTGACCCGCTGCTTTTCTTTCACCAGTATCTTCTGGGTATGCGCATAAAGCGTACTTTTCCCGTCATCATGCCGGATAATAACCGTGTTTCCATAGACATTTTTCCAGCCGGCAAACGTAACCACACCATTAGCAGCGGCTTTAATGGGAGTACCTTGCTTGCTGGCTATATCAATTCCATGATGATAGCCCGATTTTCGCCAGCCAAAATTTGAGGTAATCATACCGGTAAGCGGCCAGGAAAACAAGCCGGAAAAAGACAAACCGCGTGAAGGCCCTGATGCTGGCAGCGATTGTGCTGAACTGCGCTGAGGAATAGTCAAGCGGTCACCGATTTTTAAACAATTGGGGTTTTTGTCCCGGTTGGCACTCTCAATTGCGGCCACATTCAGCCCGTACTTGGCAGCAATACTCCACATGGTCTCCCCTGCACATACAACGTGGAATGTGCTATTGGTTGAGGGAATTTTGATAACCTCGCCGATGTCAAGAATACTGTTTTCATCCAAACCGTTCAAAGACATCAGGCTGGCCAAATTTGCTCCGTTGCGCCTGGCAATGGACCAGAGATTGTCACCTGGTTGTACACGATATAAAACAGCAGCATTTGCATTACGACCATTTACCCTTGATATATTGGTTCTTCCTTCAATTAAGCGCGCATCAGTAGGGTGGACATATACAGCCAAAAACAAGCCTGTAAGTAACAGGCTTATCCACCTTTTATGCAATATATTTTCACCTCTATTCTGCCCCGACTAAAAATGTGGGCGTGTTCACTTTTTATTCTGGGCAGAAATAGAGGTTATTATTCATAATACTTGCTTCCGTTTTTGCGGGATGTATCTCTTTTGCCAAAAATGATAGGTGCTGCTCGGAGGAGATCATCATTGGATTTGGTTTTTTTCATGGTATCGATCATCATCTGCATCGTTTCCACTGAATTGTAATCGCTAAACGTATTACGCAGATTCCACATTAATTCCATTTCATCAGCATTAAACAGCAGTTCCTCTTTACGGGTCCCGGATCTCTTCAGATCAATCGCCGGGAATATTCTGCGTTCCGACAGTTTGCGATCCAGTACCAGTTCCATATTGCCGGTGCCCTTGAACTCTTCAAAAATGACATCATCCATGCGGGAACCGGTTTCCACCAGTGCCGTAGCGATAATCGTAAGACTGCCACCTTCTTCAATATTGCGGGCAGCGCCGAAAAAACGTTTGGGCTTGTGCAGGGAGGCCGGATCAATACCGCCTGACAGGGTTCTGCCACTGGGAGGTATAATCAGGTTGTGGGCCCGGGCCAATCGCGTAATACTGTCCAGCAGGATGACGACATCCTTCTTGTGCTCTACCAGACGTTTTGCCCTCTCCAGCACCATATCAGCTATTTTGACATGGTTTTCCGGAGGTTCATCAAACGTAGAAGCAACCACTTCAGCCTGGGTTGACCGCTGCATGTCGGTAACTTCTTCCGGTCTTTCGTCAACCAACAGGATAAATAATTCTACTTCGGGATGATTGGTGGTAATACCCTGGGCCATTTTCTGCAGCAACATGGTCTTGCCGGCTTTGGGGGGAGCAACGATCAAACCGCGCTGGCCTTTGCCGATGGGGGCTACCAGATCGATGATGCGGGTGGAAAGTTCCCCGGAATCAGTAGAAAGAGTCAGACGGTCGGTCGGATAAAGTGGAGTCAGCGCATCAAAATGAATCCGTCTGCCTGATTCTTCCGGGGGCAGAGCATTGACATCCTCAACTTTGAGTAAAGCAAAAAATCGCTCGCTGTCCTTGGGCGGTCTGACCTGACCACCTACCCGGTCTCCGGTACGCAGATCAAATTTTCTGATCTGGGAAGGAGACACATAAATATCCTCGTGACTGGGTACATAAGCAAAAGGTCTTAAAAAGCCGTACCCGTCAGGCATGATTTCCAACACTCCGCAGGCTTGCAGTAATTCATTTGAATGGGTCAGGGCTTTGGTAATTTCAAATACCAGTTCCTTTTTGCGTAGCTTGGAATAACCGGCCAGATTGATATCCTTGGCAATCTGATACAGTTCCAGCATAGTTTTATTTTCCAGCTCTGAAATATTAAGTTTCAATATTTTCCTCCTCTCGCTGTTAAAAGCATAATAATTATGAATTGATGCAACCCAAGCAGATTTCATGAGAATCCAAAGCTTTTCCGGCTTAAGAATACTTGTCAGCCGGATATGTAACTGTTAATCATTACAAAGGGGTAACTACAGTGAAGATTTGCCTTGGTAGAATCCCCGGGTGGGTATATATAGAGGCTGGTATGCCGCCTATATATATTCTTACCTTTTGTTGATCAAGTAAACAGATATGCAAAATCTTAAGTAGCAGAAGAATTGAGTTTGCTTTATCAGTATATTATTCCATGGTCAAAGTGATACGTTTATCTTTGAATAATGGTTTTTTATCCAGACAATGGTTCGCTTCAATAAAGCGAATTGTGCCTGAAGCACTGCGCATTACTATGGTATGAGTGATTGCACGACCTTTGACATATCTTACTCCTTTAAGCAAATATGAATCGGTAATGCCGGTGGCTACAAAAATTACATCATCAGATTTGACCAATTCATCGATCTTAAAAAGTTGTCTGACATCCTTGATGCCCATTTCGTGACAGCGCCTGATTTCATTTTCACCTTCCGGACAAAGGCGGGCCTGAAAATCGCCGCCCATACATTTTAAGGCCGCGGCAGTGATAACCCCTTCCGGCGCTCCGCCAATACCCATCAGGATATCTACGCCTGAATTTTCATAGGCAGCCGCCACTGCCGGGGATACGTCCCCGTCACTGATTAATCTGATGCGGGCGCCTACGCTCCTGACCTCCTCAATTATGCCCTGATGGCGCTCGCGATCCAATATAACGACGGTAACTTCACGGATGGATTTATCTAATGCCTTGGCTACCTGGCGCAGATTTTCTTTGACCGGAGCATCCAAAAAAACTCTGCCTTTGCACTCAGCACCGACGGCAATTTTATCCATATATATATCCGGAGCGTGCAGCAACGTCCCGACAGGAGCAGAAGCCAGCACCGCGATTGCCCCGTTTAGACCTTTGGCAACCAGATTGGTACCTTCCAGCGGATCAACCGCTATATCTACTTGGGGCGGAACCCCCAAACCCACTTTTTCTCCGATAAAAAGCATGGGAGCTTCATCCATTTCGCCTTCACCGATAACGACGACTCCATCGATGGAAACGGTATCAAACATAACCCGCATAGCTGTAACTGCGGCATCGTCTGCGGCTTCCTTGTCACCCAGTCCAACCCAGCGAGCTGATGTGAGTGCTGCGGCTTCAGTGACTCGTGCAAATTCAAGTGCCAGCTCTCTTTCCACAATAAACCCTCCCAATTTTTGGCTGCAAAAAATGCTATCTCCCCCAGAAAGCATTACCTGCTTTACAGGTTATTGAAATGCTTCCTGCCAATCCTGCAGGAATTTTTGTATTCCTGCATCGGTAAGCGGATGTTTTATCATTTGTTTGATGATCTTGTACGGTACGGTGGCAATATGGGAACCAATCCTGGCGGCTTGCAGGACATGAACGGGATGTCTGATACTGGCGGCAATTACTTCTGTATCCAGCGTAAATTGATTGAAGATGGTCATAATATCTTCCAGCAGAATCAATCCATCATTGGCTGTATCGTCTACACGGCCAAGGAAAGGACTGACATAGCTTGCCCCGGCCCTTGCCGCCAGCAGCGCCTGGGTCGCTGAAAATATCAAAGTTGCATTGGTTTTTATTCCCTTTTGTCGGAGATCCCTTATAACCTTAAGCCCATCCTCGGTCATAGCAATCTTGATAACGACATTCGGATGGATCCCGGCCAACATTTCAGCTTCCTGCATCATGCCGGTATAATCCTGGGCAATAACTTCCGCACTGATGGGCCCTTCCACGATCGCACAGATTTCCCGGATAACTTCCCGGTAGTCTCTTTTTTCTTTGGCTACCAGACTCGGATTGGTGGTGACACCTGCCAGAAAACCCATCGCATTTATGTCTTTGATTTCTTCTATATTAGCAGAATCAATAAAAATTCGCAAAAAACATTCCTCCTTTGCAATGGACTATATATTCTCCTGAAGCCTTAAAATTTATTAAAATCAATGGGTTTTTTAGGTTTTTTGGATTCTGAAAAGCCTTCCTCATAAATATATTTTAGGCATGCAGTGGTAAGATTAAATACTGCTCAGGCAGTCTGCTCACTAATAAGATTATTTACCATATCCCGCAATACAATTATATCAAAAGGTTTGGTAATACATTTTTTGACTCCGGCCTCCAGGGCTTTTTTGACTACTTCAATTTCACCATAGGCAGTCATCATAATGATGGGCACATGGTTATGTGTCTGAAGAATGATCTGGGATGCTTCCAGGCCGTTCATATTAGGCATCTTTACATCCATTAAAATAATATCCGGCAATCTTTCCTCAACCATGTTAATCGCTTCCTGGCCGTCAGAAGCCACTTTAACGTCCCAGCCCTCTTTTTTAAAGAGCTCTTCCAGCAGTCTCCTTACCCCTTTTTGATCATCTACAATTAAAATTTTCCCTTTCATTAAGCTCCACTCCAATATAGTTATTTGCTTAACGGATAACGTTATTTATTGTAGATCCTATATTGAAATAAGCTGCGTCTGTTTAATCTTCAATTGATAGCAATTCGACGGGCGAATCCATTCCACCTTCTTTTGTGGAAATTTTAACCACTTTCCCATGATGCAGATAGATCCTGGTTATATCCGGCGAGGTAAGTGTCTTCCTGACCGGCACCGTTACTTCATCACCAATATTTACCTCCCGATCCGGAGGAATTTCAACCAGTGCCATTTGCATGAATACTTTCCCCCGCACCGGATAATCGATCCCCTTTATGCTGACCTGCGGGCCGAAACGGGCAACGTTGCCATAAAGCAATATAATTTTGACTATGGTTTTCAGCAGATCCAGCCAGCCGGACGGTTTGTTGCCTACCTGCAGTGCCAGACCGTCAATAAATCCCACGGGAATAACCGCAACCTGAGCCGCCTTTTTAAGCCGGTAGCTGCGATAATAAGCCAAGTAACTGCCTTTTTCAAGCTTGCGCAGGGATACGATCCTGGTCTTGAAGTGATACGGATCCTCCAGCACCAGATCGGGCCGCGCAATGCCAACCGGAGCCTGTCCCGAAAGCAGGGTCCCTATCCGCACCGCATCCAGTTGCATCTGCGGATATTTAAGCAGAACTGCGCTGTTGGCACAATGGCGCAGCGATATCTTTAACCCCGCCTCCTCCAGTTGGTGTAGAATTTGCATAAAACTTCTGAATTGACCTCGGGTATAGGCCGGGCTGGAAGCCGCCGCAGCCATATGGGTATAAATCCCTTCGATATTAATCCGGCAGTTCTTCCTTATTTTCGGGATTAGCCCCAGAACTTCCTTGGCCTGTAACCCAAAACGTCCCAGGCCGGTGTCCACCTTGAGATGAATTTTTATTTCCGCATCAACTGAAGCACTAACATTATCCAGCAGCTGCCAGTCAAACAGTGAAGCTATCGTTATAGTCAAGTTGTATTTTATCGCTTCCCGCAGCTCGTATTCCGAAATGATGGGGCTAAAAACCAAAATGTTTTCAGCTATTCCAGCCTGCCTTAACTGCATAGCTTCCCGGAAAAAACTGACCGCAAAGTATTCCACCCCGTTGTCACGCAGCAGTTGTGCGGTTACAGCTGCTCCATGTCCATAGGCATCCGCTTTGATTACCGCAATAAGGCGGGTTCCCTCGGCCAGCAAGGATTTGACCGTTTGCAGATTTTTTCCTACCGCATCAAGGTTGATTTCAACCCATTTGTCAGGAAGATTCGGCACCACTATTTTTCCCCCGCTTCTTTTCTTTTACTCAGTAGTGCCCGCGTGCTTTTGCGGTAAACCGGCAGGGCCTTGGTCCACAGTAAATAGAAAAAGGAGTCATAAACGGTGTCCCAGTCTCCAACAAATTCAGTAAATTCTCCGTTAAAACCTTTTTTAAATTTATACAAACCATAGAGAGGATTGCTTTCGTCCAGGTCACCCGAAACGCCGCGAAAATCATACAAGGTGCAGCCTTTTTCCCGCGCCCAGCGAATCATGGACCATTGAATCAAATAATTGGGCATCACATTGCGATACTGGTTGCTTGATGCTCCATACAAATACCATGCTTTGTCACCCATACACATAGCCAGGGTTGCCGCAATAATCTTGCCTTCCCATTCCGCTAAAAATACTTCTCCCATGTCATTCTCAACCATATGTTCCCAGATCATTTCAAAATATTCATAACCCCGGATCAGGAAACGATCCCGTTCAGCTGTTTCTACCAAAACATCATAAAAAGTGCGCAGATCTCCTCGACCGTCAGCCTTTCTTATCTGTACACCTTTTTTCTCGGCCAGGCGGATATTGTAGCGGGTCTTCGCATGCATATTATTTAATAGCTCTTCTTCTGAAGGTGTAATATCAAGGCGAAAAACAAAGGCTGGCTGCACCCCTTCAAAATCCAAACCGGTTTCATTTTTGGCAAAACCGCATTCTTTCAGGATACTGGCAAAAACTTGATCAGAAACTTTTACATCAGGGTCGATTTTTAAAAAAATAGCTCCATGCTGACGGGCGGCCGAACGAGCACCGGTAAAAAGTTCCTTCGCCAGAGCCGGGTTGTCCAATTCCATTACCGGTCCGCGCGGGGAATAAAAAATGGATTTCTTAATACCCGGCAGGGGCAGCGTCCTTTTCAAAATCAACAGCGAGGCTTTTATCTCTCCTTCATTTTCCAATATGAGCGGCAGCGGAGTCCAGCCCATGCCTCGTTTGACCTGACCCCATTCCCAACTCTGCAGGAAATGACCCTTTGGATGCCGGCGAATGAAATCGTTGTAGCGATCTTTTTCATCAGCAGTAATGATTCTGGTATTCATAAAATTCTCCCTTTAAATATTCCTGATCCTGCCATGCATGAGTTAATTATATATCATATCGCGGTTAATAATCTCTTCTCGTTGTATTTTTGCTTAAACCTAAATTCATTTAACGTATTATGCATCTGCTTTTTATGGTTCTGCAATTATTCTTCACATATGCCTGTAAATAATACTAATAATTGCCTCAAATATAATTTTTTTCTGCAAGGAAGGAAATCTGTGTTTTTGTTCGAATAATAAATAATATAAATTATTTTGAATTTTCAGTTGATTGGTCTTGCTAAATTTCTGTCGGTTTTCTAATTATAAGGGGGGGGAAGATAATTGAGTACTTATCTGGATGAGTACAGAAGTAAGCTTATCAGTGTTGAAAAAGCCGCCTCGTTGGTTGAATCCAACAACATCATCGATTATGGTATGTTTGCCACCAAGCCGGTCGATTTTGATGTAGCGTTGAGCAAACGGGCCGGAGATGGTTTGGAAAATGTATCCATAAGAGGAACCGGAACAGTATTGCCAATTCCGGAAGTAATTAAAAACGATCCACAGCAGCTAAGTTTCCAATATTTTTCCTGGTATTATACTTTAATCGACCGAACTGCCGGAGATTACGGCTTATGCTGCCACAATCCCTTCAACTATCATGAAGCTACCTTGCTGGCCGCAAATACAGATTTTTCGCATATGTGGCCCGCAGTTTGGTGCGCGCAGACAACGCCGATGGATGAACATGGCTGTTTTAATTTTGGTTTGGGCAACTCCCACAACCGGGGCCTAGCTTTGGCCTCTAAAATTGCGATCGTAGAAGTCAACGAGAATATGCCCCGGTGTTTGGGCGGCTATGATGAATATGTACATATCAGTGAAATAGACTATATTATCGAAGGCTCCAATTCGCCAATTTTTGCCACTCCTCCATCAGGCAAACCCACCGACGAAGAAAGAAAGATTGCAGAATATATTGTTGAAGAAGTCGTCGATGGGGCAGTTGTTCAATTGGGCATAGGGGCACTGCCCAACCTGATCGGTCATATGATAGCAAATTCAGATCTTAAAGATTTAGGGGTCCAGAGTGAAATGTTTTGTGATGCCTATGTGGCCATGTATGAAGCCGGCAAGATAACCAATGCCAAAAAAGCCAGGGATCTTTACAAGAGTACCTATGCTTTTTCTCTGGGCACCCAGGAGACGTATGACTTTTTAAACAACAATCCCCGCTGTGCATCCTGTAATGTAAACTATACCAATGAGCCTTCCCTTATCGCTGTGAACGACAACTTCATTGCCATCAACAATATTCTGGAGATTGATTTGCTTTCCCAGGTCTGTTCGGAGACCTCGGGTTTAAGACAAATATCCGGGACTGGCGGACAGTTGGATTTCGTGGTAGGGGCATTCCATTCCAAAGGCGGCAAGGCTTTCCTGGCTTTCTCCTCAACCTTTAAAGACAAGGAAGGCAAGGTCCACTCCCGAATCAAACCGATGCTATCTCCCGGCGGAGTAGTTACTGTTCCCCGTACCCAGGTACAATGGCTGGTTACCGAATTTGGCAAAGTCAACCTTAAAGCCTTGTCGATCTGGGGTCGGGCAGACGCTCTGGTCAGTATTGCCCATCCCGATTTCCGCGATGACCTGATTAAATCAGCTAAAGAAATGAAACTCTGGACGCGTACGAACAGGATTCCCTTCTAACCTGATAGCTGTCAAATTTAGTGCTCTTAAATTTCAATCCCGTATCACCGGTTTTTGATGATACGGGATTGCTTTATGCTTTGAATTTAAATGAAATGATAAAGGCCGACGGATTTTTTCCTCGTTTTAATATTTTTTCATTTCCAGAGTTGCTTTGATCAAACCTAAAAACAAAGGATGGGGGCGATTGGGACGGGATTTTAATTCCGGATGGAACTGACAGCCAACAAACCAGGGATGATCATTTATCTCAATCATTTCCACCAGGCTGCCGTCCGGGGAGAGGCCGCATATTTTCATGCCGTTTTGCTCCAGCAACTCCCGGTAATCGTTATTAATTTCGTAACGGTGCCGGTGCCTTTCAGTGATCAAATCCTGACCGTAGGCGGCCATAGTCTTTGTACCCGGCAGCAAATGACAGGGGTAAACGCCCAGACGCATCGTCCCGCCTTTATTTTCGATCCTTTCCTGGGCGGACATCAGGTGAACAATCGGATGCGGAGTATCAGGGGCAAACTCCGAGCTGTTGACTCCATTTAAACCGCATATGTTGCGTGCAAATTCAATCACTGCGCACTGCATACCCAGACAGATCCCCAAAAAAGGCACCTTGTTCTTGCGAGCATAACCGGCAGTAGCAATCTTGCCTTCAATTCCACGTTCGCCAAAGCCGCCCGGAACCAGAATCCCATCAGCATCCTGCAAAATGTTTTCCGGTCCTTCTTTTTCAATTTTTTCAGCATCAATCCATTTTATTATGATTTCTGTATTGTATTGGAACCCTGCATGCTTGAGTGATTCCACCACACTCAGATAAGCGTCCGGCAACTCGACATATTTTCCTACCAGTGCGATGGTTACTTTTTTATCCAGGTTTCTCACCCGGTTCACCATTTCTTCCCAGTCGGCCAGGTCAGCTTCCCGACATTGCAGACCGAGTCTTTTGACCACCTCACGGTCAAAACCTTCCTGGGCCAACATGAGGGGAACTTCATAAATCGAGCTGGCGTCTTTTAATTGAATGACGGCTTCCCGGTCTACATCACAAAACAGCGCCAGCTTGGCTTTAATATCTTCGGAAAGATCTTCTTCGGTTCTGCACACCAGAATGTCGGGCTGGATACCGATGCTCCTCAGTTCTTTCACGCTGTGCTGGCTGGGTTTGGTTTTTAGTTCACCGGCGGCTCTTATGTAGGGAATCAAGGTGACGTGAATATACATGACCCGGTCTTTGCCGAGATCAAATTTAAGCTGACGGATTGCTTCCAAAAAAGGCAGGGACTCTATATCTCCGACCGTACCCCCGATTTCAGTAATCACCACATCGGGTTTGACCGCACTTATTTTTTCGGATTTCAATACTTGTTCTTTTATCTCATTGGTAATGTGAGGGATAACCTGCACGGTCTGACCGAGATAGTCACCACGCCGTTCTTTATCTAAAACTGTCTGATAAATCCTTCCGGTGGTTACATTGGCATATTTGCTTAGATTCTGGTCTACAAAGCGTTCATAATGCCCTACATCCAGATCTGTTTCTGCACCGTCTTCTGTGACATATACTTCACCATGCTGGTAGGGGCTCATCGTACCCGGATCGACATTTATATAAGGATCGAATTTTTGCAGGGTTACTTTTTGCCCCCGGCTTTTCAACAGCCTCCCCAATGAAGCAGCCGTAATTCCTTTTCCCAGGGATGAGACCACACCCCCGGTTATAAAAATATACTTGGTCACTTGCCAGTCCCTCACTTTCCCGTAACTCTTAATGCAAATCCTTCTGTATTTTAAGCTTCTTGATAGAAGGAGGTCAACCCATAAGATAATCCAGTACTATGATTTGTGTTTCGTTAGGCAAGTCCTGTGAACTGATTTCCAAACTGGGTAATTTCAACACTTTTTCATATTTGCCGGTAAACTCTTCTACTGGTGCCAGACGGAAGGAAAGATGGGGGGTCTGAAAATGCATGGGAATAACGATTCGGGGCCGTAAAAGGCCAACTATTTCATAAGCTGCATCTGCGTCTACAGTAAAATTCCCCCCCACCGGCAACAGCAGTATATCAACGACACCTATCTCTATAGCTGTTTCCTGGCTCAATATATGACCGAGATCACCCAGATGCAGCAGATTTATTTCTTCTGTGCTGATTTTAAAAACGGTGTTACCACCTCTCTCCTGCCCGGATTTTTGGTCATGAAAGGTGGGAAAACCCTGTATGCTCATCCCCTCCAACTGGTAAAAACCGGGAGCAGAGAAGACCTGAGGTGAGCCGGAAACATTTTCAACTGTATTATGATCCCAATGCTGATGACTTACCGTAACCACGTCTGCCCGGCGGGGGAACATAGGATAACCCAGTTCATCATTAAACGGATCGGTGATAATTGTGCCGGCACTAGTATCTATCTGAAAGGATGCGTGTCCAAACCATTTAATCAACATTATCTATGCTCCGTTTGCATCCTGCTGGTATCGTAATACCAGCAGCCTTCGCCCTGATAAACCAGACGGTTGTCTAAATTAATACGGGTATAAATGGAGTTTAGTGTATCCACGTCATCCTTCTTTTGCATCCTTGCCGCAATCATCTTCAGTAAATCAAGGTAGTACATAGGCTCCGCCTGTTCGGTCAGAATTTCAACCGCCCAGTCCGCTTCACTTTTCTTTCTTTTGATCATATCTATCCCTCCTACATCTGCTCGGGTGCGCTGACCCCCAGAATATCAAGTGCATTTTTCAGCGTTATACGGGTGCATTCCATCAGCACCAGGCGTGCATCCTGCAATGCTTTATCTTCATTCAGAACCCGTTGATGATTATAAAAACTGTGGAACATTCCCGCCAGATCCAGTACGTATCTGGCCATACGATGCGGCGCCATGGTTCGTGCAGCAATGGCAATTTCTTCCGGAAAATCGGCAATCTTTCTTATAATCTGCAATTCCTCCGCACCCCAGCACGAATAATCGATCTTCTGCAGATCAGGCATTGCCGCTCCTGCAGCCTGGGCCTGGCGGAAAATGCTCCTGATTCTGGCATGGGCGTATTGAACGTAATAAACCGGGTTTTCCTGGCTCTGTTGCTTGGCCAGTTCCATGTCAAAATCAAGATGACTGTCCGGACTGCGCATGACAAAGAAAAAGCGGGCTGCGTCCTTGCCGACTTCTTCAATTAATTCATCCAGGGATACGGTCGTACCGGTACGTTTGGACATACGTACAATCTGACCTCCCCGATATAGTCTTACCAGCTGCATCAGCATGATGTCAAGACGATCCGGATCATAACCGATGGCCTGCATGGCGCCTTTCATGCGGGCAACATGGCCATGATGATCAGCACCCCAAACATTTATAACCCAGTCGAAGCCACGATCGAATTTATCCTTGTGATAGGCGATATCAGCAGCAAAATAAGTAGGCAGACCGTTGGCCCTGAGCAAAACTTCATCTTTTTCATCGCCGAACATGGTAGTTCTGAACCAGAGTGCGCCTTCCTGCTCATAAACATAATCGCGTTCCCGCAGATATTCTATAACTGCTTCAACTTTGCCCCCATCATGCAGCGTTTTTTCACTGAACCAGACGTCATAGCTAATGCCGAAATCGTTAAGCGTTTTTTTAATATAACCAACCTTTTCCTGCAATGCATATTCAATCATCAGCTGCTGACGCTTATCCGAATTTATGGTCAGAAAATAATCCTTATATTCCCGGATGATGTTCTTGACCGTATCGACTACATCCTGACCGGCATAGCCATTTTCGGGAAATTCTACATCCTGCCCCATCAATTGCAGGTATCTGGCCTCCAGAGACTGCCCGAACACTTCAATCTGGTTGCCGCAGTCATTGATATAAAATTCTCTCTCCACATCGTAGCCGGCCCGGGCCAGCACATTGGCCAGGGTATCCCCCAGAGCTCCGCCGCGGGCGTTGCCCATATGCAGATTGCCGGTCGGATTGGCACTTACAAATTCCACTTGTACTTTTTTGTTAAGCCGCGGATTTTCACCGAAGTGATCGCCCATACCGATAACCATGGCCGGAATTTCATGGAGCCAATTATTATTTAAAAAGAAATTAATAAAACCCGCCCCGGCAACTTCCACTTTCGCCAGGAAATTTTCTTTACGGTCAATGTGGCTGATAATAATTTCAGCAATTTGCCGCGGTGCCATGCGTGCCTGACGCGCCAACAGCATCGCCGCGTTGCAGGCGAAATCTCCATGGCCACTGTCCTTGGGTACTTCAATTACGAATTCAGGGGGCAGCTGGTAATCCAATTGCCCGCAATCTCTTGCTTTTTCCAAAGCTTCAATTACCAAACGTGCAAGCTCTTTTTTAATATTCTGAATAGGATTCATCCAGATTCTCCTTTTTTGGGTGATGGAAATTTATAAACAATTAAGCAGGTAAATTTTTGGGATTTTAAAATTCTCGGCCCTAATGTAAAACTACTATGTAAAAAGCAGGCAAAGAAATGACAAGTCCTGCAGATTCGACCGGCAGATATAATATCATTGCAAACTTCGGTCAGCAGAGTGAGTATTCCTCAATCTCCGTGTTATCATACATCAGCAGTTGATAAAAGTCACGGTTATTTTACTTTTAGCAGACAAAAAGAATATCGCTTAAAACAATCTACATCTAATTATAACTAATAAACGATTTTCTAAAATGTTTTTCTAAAACTTTTATTCGATCAGAAGTACAAATTTTTAAACCCCGAATTCAATGCAAATGGTTTATACTAGAGCTAAATTTACCGGCAGAACCGCCCGGATTAACTGATTGGTTTTATTTCATCGGGAAGGAAGCGTTGGTATGTTGCTCGCGCTGAAAATTTTACTGACGGTTGCCGCCATAGCGATTTTACTGCTTTTGATCTGCCTTATTATGCCCCTGACTTATGAAATTTCCCTGTCGGGTCAACAGCCCGGCGTGCAGTTTAATGTCTTATGCCGCAACTTTTTTTTAGCCATAGAAGCCAAACGCAGAATTGGTAAAATGGGATCTGAACTGCTCATATTTAATCGACCGGTTGTATTCAGATCAAAAAAGAAATCTTCATCATCTGCGCGCCGCGCCTCCAGCGCCCGGGACAAGCAAAAATCATCCCCCTCCCTGCTGCGTGAAGCTATTGGGGATTCCGCCCTTCTTAAGCGCAGCCTGAAGTTCATCGCTGCGGTGTGGAAAAAGGCAAAACCACGCCATCTAAACGTTGATGCCTGTATCGGCTGCAGCGAGCCTCACTATACCGGCTGGATGATGGCTGCAGCAGCTATGCTGCAGGCAGACAATAGCTGCTATACGATTCATATTGAGAGCAATTGGCTGGAACCCTGTCTGGATGGAGAGATACATTTAGCCGGAAAATTTATTCCCGCCGTAATTCTGTGGCAGGTTTTAAAGTTCCTGGCCAGTTCTGAAGTCAGACCCTATTATAGGATCCATCACGGCTGCATCGTTGTTGCCCGGATGCAAACTGCCTGAAATGTGCACTGCTTTTACTGCTTAAGAAAAAATATTCATCTTTGAAAGGAGAGGAAAGTAATGGATTTATCCCAACAGATCGGCGTTTTATTTTCTGAACTGGAAAGAATTTTCCGCACCAATACCGTAGTCGGAGAACCAATCACTGCCGGTAACGTAACCGTTATCCCCATCACCAGCATCTCCTTCGGGGCCGGGAACGCCGGGGCCGGATCACAGAAAGGAAAAGAAGGAGACAATGCCCGGGGCGGTGCCGGAGCAGGCGGCAAAATAACCCCGGTGGCGGTGATTGTTATCAGGGATGACGATGTCAGCGTGCTGCCATTAGGCAATAAAAACTCCATGGATAGCGTCATGGCCCAGCTGCCTGGCATCATCAGTCAATTTAAAAATAAAAAAGAAAACCAGTAGACGTAAAGTCTTATGCAGATCTCGCAGCTCCAGCTTGCATATGGTTTGTTTTTAGAGTAATCTATTGGCATTGTCAATAATTTACTCACAAAAACACTTGGAAAGGATGGTCTCTTTATGCCCCAAAATCCGGAAGTAACAATAGAAATGGAAAACGGAAATAAAATCGTAATTGAATTATATCCTGAAATAGCCCCCAACACTGTCCGTAATTTTATTTCCCTGGTCAGCTCCGGTTATTATAACGGGGTGATTTTTCACCGCGTAATCCCCGGCTTTATGATTCAGGGAGGATGCCCGCAGGGAAATGGTATGGGCGGACCGGGTTACAGTATTAAAGGTGAATTCTCCGCCAATGGTTTTTCTAACCAGCTGCAGCATGACCGCGGCGTTATTTCCATGGCCAGGACCTCCATGCCCAACTCGGCTGGCTCACAATTTTTTATTATGACGCAGAAGTCGCCCCATCTGGACGGACAATATGCCGCCTTCGGCAAAGTAATTTCCGGTATGGAAGAGGTAGACCGTATTGTACATGTCGACCGCAGCCGCAGTGACAAGCCTTTTGCAGATCAACGCATGCAAAAGGTTACGGTGGATACTTTCGGAACAGATTTCGGCGAAGTAGAAAAATACTAACCCACCAGAAAAGAAATTCAAAATCTAATAGAGCAGCAAAAAGCTATATCCGTTTGGACTCGGGTACAGCTTTTTTTGCGGTCTTACCGCTATTTTGCAACGACCATTTAAGGGATAAAGTTCATTTTTCTCGCTTCAAATTCCAGCCAATCACGGAAATCAGACTGTCGATCCATACCATTTTCTTGACCCGGGTACGGGATTCTATCCTTTTAAATAAACGATGCCATATTCCGTAACCACATATTATTCATCCGTACGGGAACCGTGGTATAAATAAATGCCGTTGGTTATAGTAAGAACGGTTTAGAACGGAATATGCAAGGGATCGCTTGATTTCAAGCAAGAAACTACTGCTTTAGCTCACCAGGCTGGCGGTTGCCGCCGGGTAAGTACGTCTGAGCATAATCTCACCGCAGCCTTTTTGCTGCAGGATCCCATTGACCGTACCCATGGCCAGATGAGGAAAATTGTTCTGTTGGCTTAAATGGGCCAGAAATACCTGCATTACCCCGGTATGGGGAATCCGGGCCAAAACGCTTCCCGCCTCTTGGTTGGAAAGATGCCCCTGCGGGCCGCTGATACGCTTCTTCAGGTAAGCAGGATAGGGGCCTTCTTTGAGCATGGCCGGATCATGGTTTGATTCCAAAATTAAATTATCGGCATAAACCAAAGCCGCTTCAACCGTCGGTGTAATTCGGCCCAAATCTGTTGCCAGCACGGTCTTGGCATTGCCCTGCAAAAGACAAAAACCGACCGGATCAACAGCGTCATGGGAAATATCAAAGGGCACAATTTTCATGGTGCCCAGATCGAGTGACATGCCCAACTCACGGCAACAGTCCCGAGGCAGTTTACCCCGACAAGGGATCTTCTCCCAGGTGGCAGGCCGGGTATAAACCGGCACTTTATAACGCCGTACCAACACATCAAGCCCTTGGATATGGTCAGTATGTTCATGGGTGATAAAAATCGCATCCAGTTGGCTGGGATCAAAACCAACCCCCGCCAGGCCCTTTTCAATGCGACGGGTACTTATACCGGCATCGATTAAAATTTTATGGCCGCCCATCTCAATAAAGGCCGCATTGCCGGTACTGCCGCTGGCCAGAATATGTATTTGCATAAAAGTTCCCTTCATTATGTACTTTAAAATTAACAACTTTATAAATTATAGCTTACTTGTCTGCACCGCGGGTAACAATGAAATTATTTTGCAGTATCAATTATCGCAAACTCATTATTTTTTGTCTTTTTCTTAAAACATAGCTCTACTTATTCCATGCTGCCCAGCCGGGCGTGCACGGCCAGCCAGATGCAGGGCGGGTCTGAACTTGTATAAGTGACTTGGTGTCTTTCATGGGCCGGGATCAGCAGCCAATCACCCGCGTTCAGTTTTTGCATGCGGCCATCTTCCCAGCTAATTTCCGCCTGGCCCTGCAGCAGTATCACCCACTCGTCCCGTCCCTGGTCATACCACTGGTTTTCCGGTGTGACCTGCCCGCAGGATATGATTCTTTCAATAAGTACGCCGTGATCCGGAATCAGGGTTTCAAAAACTTCCCCGTCCGATAAAACCGTTGGCAGATCAAAAATATTCATATTCGTTCCCCTTGCCGGTATATGATACGTTTAAACAATTTGCTTTCACCAAAAATCGCTTCGGGCTGTTGTTGATATTTAAGCCAACCAGTGCTTTAATATTGCGCATTACATAATGCTCCCCGTCTGGCATTAATGGAAAATCACCTCATTATGGATATTTCTTGATGACTCAAAGGATGCGATTGGGTGATTCATCCCTAGTCATTTTTAAACCAGTTGCGGCATAAATCGCCATACACTTTATAGGCATTTTCTAAAATAAAATCCCAGGGCAGATAAGCAAAATAGCCGTATTCCTTTACATATTCAATGTAAGGCTGTCCATTCAAGTCCAGGGAGGATAAAATCGCGTCGTGTTCACCATCAAATTCCACCGTCGGGACCTGAATCCGTTCACAGATTTCACGGTCAAAAGTTGCTGCCGCTTTGACCCACTTGCCATTTAGAAAAAGATGATTGTAGGCGTGCGGAAAAAACAAATTATCACCCATTGCCTCAACCGCTTCCGGCGGCGATTTATGATTGCGGATGGAGACCAGGATCAAACGGCTTGGTATGCCTGCCCCGCGGGCCAGCGAAGCCAGCAGGATCGCTTTTTGCAGACACCAGCCTTGTCCGCTGGCCAGAATGGCAGAAGAATGATATGCATTGCGGTCTCCAGTGGTAGCGTACATATTATAATGACAGTTGTCACGAACATAATAAAATAGCCGGACCGCCTTCTCAATGTCGCTGCCGCAACCCTCCGTAAGTTGTCTGCAAAGTCCGGCAACGGCAGGATGATCAAAGTCAAAGTCCTGGTCGGCCCGTAAATAGTCCTGTATATTTTCCATTTCCCCACACTACCCTTCTATACATTATCCTTTTGGCTTTTTTCTAATCAGGCGGTGCTTAAATCTGCCTTTATATTTCCATTTTAAAGGATATGAACCGGAATGAAAAATATTTCCGAAAATTGTTTGACCATTATTGACTATTTGCAAAGCGCTTATTATACTTAGCTTATAGGGAGAAGTGCACCACCTATTCATAAAAAAGAAAAATAAACGATTTTTTGACTTTGGCTAACTTTGGAATGCAATTACACCTATTTGCTATGTAAAACCTGTTTGCAGTTTTGTTGCCGGAATAACTAATATTTTGCCGGCAATGGTTCAAACTTAACGAAGAAGTCGATACGAGGAGGGAAAAGAAATGAAAAAAGCTGTAGGTATTGATTTAGGAACCACCAATTCGGTCGTTGCCATTATGGAATCCGGAAGTCCAACCGTAATTGTCAACGCAGAGGGAGCACGCACGACTCCTTCAGTCGTTGCTTTTAAAAATAACAATGAAAGATTGGCCGGGCAGATTGCCCGTCGCCAGGCGGCTTTGAATCCGCAGCAAACCTTTTATTCGATCAAACGTTTTATGGGGCGCCGCTTCTCTGAAGTAGCCGATGAGCGCACGCTGGTGCCGTACGAAGTTACCGCCGGCCCCAATGATGCGGTGCGTTTTAAGGTCGGCGAAAAACTGTATGCACCGGAGGAGATTTCGGCCATGATTCTGCGTAAACTGGTAGATGACGCCTCCCAGTTTCTGGGCGAAACCATCACCGATGCAGTCATAACCGTACCGGCTTATTTTAATGATGCCCAGCGCCAAGCGACCAAGGACGCCGGCAAAATTGCCGGACTGAATGTATTGCGGATCATCAATGAGCCGACCGCCGCCTCGCTGGCCTATGGACTGGACAAAAAAGCCAATGAAACCATTCTCGTTTTTGACTTGGGCGGCGGGACCTTTGACGTCTCCATCCTGGATGTTGGTGACGGAGTTTTTGAAGTCCGCTCCACCAACGGTGATACCCATCTGGGCGGTGATAATTTTGACAAAGCCATCGTCGACTGGCTGGCAGAAGAATTTAAAAAAGATTACGGGATCGATTTGCGCACAGACAAGCAAGCCCTGCAGCGGCTGACTGAAGCAGCAGAAAAAGCCAAGGTAGAACTATCCAGCGTTAGCGAAACCCAGATCAGTTTGCCGTTTATCACCGCTGATGCCAGCGGTCCCCGTCATCTGGATATAAAATTGACCCGGGCCAATTTTGAAAACATGATCCATGATCTGGTGGAAAGATGCCGGCAGCCGGTGCTGAATGCCCTGCAGGATGCACGTCTGACCGCAGCTGATATTGATGAAGTCATCCTGGTGGGCGGCTCGACCCGGGTACCTTTGGTACAGAAACTGGTACGTGATCTGATCGGTAAGGAGCCCAACATGGGCGTCAATCCCGATGAAGTGGTGGCCGTCGGCGCAGCCATTCAGGCCGGCGTGCTTATGGGAGAAGTCAAGGACGTGGTGCTGTTGGATGTGACGCCGCTGTCCCTGGGCGTTGAAACCATGGGCGGCTTGATGACCAAACTGATTGAGCGCAACACCACCATTCCGGTGCGGCGCAGTGAAGTCTTCTCCACCGCCGAGGATAATCAGCCGGCCGTCGATATAAACGTGCTGCAGGGCGAAAGGGAGATGGCCCGTGATAATCGCTCCCTGGGCAAATTCAAGCTGGATGGGATCAGTCCAGCTCCGCGCGGCATCCCTCAGATTGAAGTCACCTTTGACATCGATGCCAATGGGATTTTAAAAGTCAGCGCCCGGGATCAGAGCACCGGCAAAGAGCAGACCGTCACCATCAGCAATTCCTCCAATCTGGATAAAACGGAAATTGATCGTATGCTGAATGAGGCCCGCAAATTCAGTGAAGAAGACAGTAAAAACCGGGCCACAGCGGAAGCCTATAACGAGGCGGACAGCCTCTGCTACAGCGTGGAACGCCAGCTCAAAGCCATGGGCGAACATCTGCCGGTAACTGATAAAGCGGCCGCCGAAAACTTGATCCAGGAAATCAAAACAGCCATTGAAGCCAAAGCTTCGCTGGAGACCATCGAAAGACTTAAAAATGATCTGCAGAGCGCTGCCCAGCGCCTGAATGAGGCAGGCTATCAAGCCGGCGCCCAGGCGGGCAGTACCGATACCGGCAGAAGTGACCAGGAACAGGATGTAGTGGATGCGGAATTTGAAGAAAATTAAGCATCCCTTAAAATAAGAACGGAGCAGGTGAGTTATGGCAGTATCATATCAGGATTATTATGAAATATTAGGCGTTCCCCGTGATGCCAGTGCCAAAGATATCAAGGCTGCCTATCGCAAGCTGGCCCGTCAATGGCATCCTGATCTGCACACGGGGAAAAAGAAAGTAGAAGCAGAAGAAAAAATCAAGCGCATCAATGAAGCCTATGAAGTGCTGAAAGATAACGAAAAACGTGCCAAATATGATCAGCTGGGGAAAAACTGGCAGGCCGGACAGGATTTCTCCGCCTATGGCGACGGAGTTCACTTTTATCAAAGCGGCAATATCAATCCGGAAGACCTGGGCGGCTTCAGCGATTTTTTCAACAGCATATTTGGCGGTCAGGCCGGGACGCGCAGTTCACCTTTTACTTCTTTTGCGCGTCAGGGTCAGGACATTGAAACCAACCTGGAACTCAGTCTGGAAGAACTGTTTCGGGGTGGCAGCAAATCGATTCGTCTGTCATCCCGACAGATTTGTCCGGACTGTCAGGGCCAGGGCGTTCAGGGAGGCGGTTTTTGCAGCCGCTGCGGCGGCACCGGCAGTCTGCCGCAAGAAAAGAACCTGGAAGTCAAAATCCCCGCCGGCATCTACGAAGGCAGCACCATCCGCCTGAAAGGTCAGGGCGGACAAGGACTGGGGGGAGGAGCACCAGGCGATCTTTATCTCAAGGTCACCCTGCTGCCTCACCCTTATTTCAAGGTCAGGGGTCAGGATCTGGAAACCAAAGTTGTCCTGCGTCCGGAACAAGCCGTGTTGGGAGATAAAATGAACGTGCCCACCATGGAAGGCAGCGTAACTCTGACCATCCCTGCCGGCAGTCACAACGGCTCCCGCCTGCGCCTCAAAGGCAAGGGCCTACCGCTTAAAAAAGACGGCCGGGGCGACCAGTATGTGGTGATTGAGATCGATACTCCAAGGGATCTTACCACTGAGGAAATCGAACTCTACCACCAACTGAAAGAGATACGGGAAAGGCAGGGATAAACGATGACACTGATCAAGATTTATTATGAAAACAGTGAAGAAATGATTCCCCTTTCCAGCCTGGAATACAGCCCTGATTTTTTAAAGGCCCTGGCGGAAATGGGGGTTATAACCTTAATACATGATTATATCAGCTGCAGCGAACTGAGAAAAGTCAACCGCCTCCTGCGGCTGAGAAACCTGCTGGGAGTAAACGTCAGCGGCGCAGCCATTATTTTGGATCTGCTGGATCGTATCGAAGCGCTGGAAGCGGAAATTCAAGCCTTAAAACGGAGGTGATCATATGAACATAGAACGCTATACCAAAAAATCACTGGAAGCCCTGGGTGCAGCCCAGCAACTGGCCGCTTCCCAACATCATCAGGAAGTAAGCAGCAAGCATCTGCTGCAAGCGCTTTTGCAGCAGGACGGGGGTCTGACTCCCAATTTACTTGAAAAGACAGGGGTACAGCTGCCGGCCCTGCACAAACAGCTGCAGGAACTGCTTGACAAGATTCCTTCCGTACACGGTTACGAAGGGCAGGTGTACCAGAGCGGCAGTCTGGTCCGGGTTTTGAACAAAGCCGAGCAGGAAGCTGCCGCCTTGAAAGATGAATATGTAAGTGTCGAGCACCTTTTGCTGGGTCTGATCCAGGAGGGAGAAAGCGATCTGCGTGATTTGCTGGCCCGTTTGGGCATCAATCGCAATTCACTGCTGGCCGCCCTCAAAAACATCCGCGGCTCGCAGCGGGTAAGCAGTGATAATCCCGAAGATACCTATGAAGCTCTGCAGCGTTACGGACGGGATTTGAACGAACTGGCCCGGCAGGGTAAACTTGATCCGGTCATCGGCCGGGATGAAGAAATCCGCCGGGTAATGGAGATATTATCAAGGCGCACCAAGAACAATCCGGTCCTGATCGGGGAGCCGGGAGTGGGTAAAACCGCCATCGTGGAAGGACTGGCGCGGCGCATCGTAGCCCGCGACGTACCCGAAGGCTTAAAAAACAAAACCGTTATTGCTCTCGACA
>JAAYCZ010000030.1 GCA_012729495.1 Syntrophomonadaceae bacterium
GAGCCAGGATCAAACTCTCCGAAAAAATATTTCGTTACGGGGACATTCCCTGTAAGGGTGTGTCCCCATACCTTAATCTTTTATCTTCAGTTTGAAATGGCTTTTAAACTCATTTCTTCGCTGGACCTCAAGTTATTTCTAACTTGATTTTTTCCCCTGGTTTTAACCAGGAGTTTTTCGCACTTCTTGTTCTCGTTGTTCTGTTTTATCAAGATCTTTGCTCGGCTCTCTCGCCGCGCAAGAATAATATTATCACCTAGACAATCTTATGTCAATATTATTAGTACTGTTTTTTCGATATCTTATTTATGAAAATTTTAGGATTTGTGTCGTTTATCACAGATTCAGCATCATATATTTACAGGCTTATATTATAGAAGGAATCCATTGTTTCTTCTATTATTGGTTCTATTACCAGTTTACTTGCCATTTGAATTCCCCGGCCTCCGACCGCCGGAATTCCTAATGGACGCATCTTTCCATCTTTCCTGGCTGCATGACCTGGCTTCCCGTTATAGATAACCGCTGTTTTTTAATACTCCCAGAGATTTATCGCGATCCTCACTGGCCACCAGGATTACCGGACCGGTGCAACCCATACCGCTGCTGGCAAATATTTGTTCTTTCCAGAGGGCTTTAACCGCATCTTCCAGCTCAAGTATATCAATACCAGGTATCTGTGAATCAACGACCTTCTCAGGAGGCGGGGCTATTTCTGCGCTAGCTGCTTCCTGAGCCGGTTTGGCGATTTCTACAGTCCAACCAGCTTGCTTGGCCTTACTGACTTCGGCTGCTTTCACTTTTTGGATCTTGCCCCGAACCATGGAAGCTGCATACTGAATGGCACCAGATACTACCGGCATACCGGAAGCACGGGAAAGAATCAGGATCAAACGCTCAAAATCGTCACCTAATCCAGGACCATAACCGCAGCCCACAGTCTCATAATTTCCGCCGCTGTTAAAGGAGCCAAACATTTTCATCAGGACATTGCCGGTGAGGGTATCGGTTACCAGCACATCTACACTACCCATGATGAGGTCGTTACCTCTCAATACATGGCCTCCGTCACTGCGCTGGGAGCTGCCCCATTCAAATTCATAGCCTTTTTCCTTCATACTGTTGAGATGTCTTTCTACCTGACGTGCACCCTCAACATTCAGAATACCAACGGTGGGATTTTCAATTCCGTCTGCCTTGGCAACGGCAATACCGTAAACTGCATTCTTGACCATAGCCTGCACCCGGTCGGTAGCACTGGTTCCGGTTGTTGTGGCAATATACATCTGCTTGCCGCGAGCTGGAGTGATCACTTTACCAACCGTAGACACCCCGATGGGGAATGGATAATGCATGGTTACTACCCCGTCCAGGACTTTACGATCCAGGAGATCTTCCAGGGTACTGGCCACTTCTTCATCCGTATGGGCTTCATAAACCGGCAGGTCATTACCCTGGTATTGGCCGATTAGCACTACTTCCAGGCTCCGATCCTGACGCATGGCATTTTTCGCTCCCTGAACCAGATCTTCCGGCGGAATTTCACTGCCCACGGTGCTTAAACCGATGCTTATTTTCTTGCCGGATTCACCCGTCTTGATCATCTGCGCCACTTCGGAAAGAATTTCAATAGCCAGTTCATTTTTACGTTCAGTCATTTTAAATCACCTCCCGGCTAGAGAGTCCGCAACCTTCTGTATAGCATCCGCGATGAGTCCTCTTATTTCTTGTTTGAACTCTTCGGATGCTTCACCATCATTGCCGGATTCAAGTTTGCCGGAATTCTTCTCTATAATAAAGCTGATTCCATCAAATAGATCAGTCATTCTGCCCAGGAATAGACTACCTTTGCCTATAATCATAACTTTTTCCAGTTCGCCGGCTTGCATAGCGGTCAGAACATGTCCAATAATCGGAACACCGGAAGGAATATGTCCCTGAGTGGGAGCAAATCCGCTGACTCCATGTTTATTAGCGAAATTCAAGAGATCTGCTTTGGCAATTTCACCACGTTTTACAGCCATGGCACCAATCATCTTGTAATTGGCCAGGGGTACGTCACCTGCTCCAGCTGGAACGGTAATTTCAGGATTCTGCAGTTCGGGTGAATAAAGGTCTACATCAGTAATTTTAAGGTTGTTGGCAATCAGCGGATCAACTACGATGGCTTGGATAACGGCCTGCGGGGCTGAACCGGAACTGATTTTATGGCGACCAATAATGTCGGTTCTGATAACCGGACTGACTCCATCATTCTCACTGATCAGGACTGCATATCCGGCAACCATATCTTCCAGTACGGGTATTTCTTTATTAACGTGGTCACGGCTGTTCATTCCAAGTTTGGCAGTACAGCCACCGGCCATTACAACTACGTTTTTGAAAATACCTGCCTGAACCAGTGCAGAGGCATTAACGATACCATGAGCAGGGCCGGCACAGAAGCCGCGCATATCAATACCGGTAGCATTAATACAGCCGGCTGCCTCACCACAGGCTTTAGCCATATTTCCGCCGCCTCTCTGGTTCATATCACCGA
>JAAYCZ010000291.1 GCA_012729495.1 Syntrophomonadaceae bacterium
AATTTGATTCCCATCAGATCATAGACTTCCCTTTCCTGCCAGTCAGCAGTCGGGTAAATCTGCATAATCGAGGGAAGTTCCGCTAAACTGCGACGCACACGAGTTTTCACCGCTATCTTGCGGTTGTCCGGTATGGAATACAGGTGATAAACCAGTTCAAACTCCTCACCATAATCCACCGAACACAGATTAGCCAGATGGTTAAATCCATAGCGTGCGCGCAGGGTTTGCATTAACTGCGGAAGTTCATTCGGTTCCGGCTTTAAAAACGTAAAAAAATCATCAGCATCTACTTTTAATTTCTCACCCATTTGTTCCTGCAGTTCCTGCAGCATAGTATCCAGGTCAAATCCGCCCATCTTTATCAACTCCTCCGCGCATTTTACTTTACGCCTTCCACCTGTTTCTTTAATTCCAGCAAGCCATGAAACAAAGCTTCCGGGCGGGGAGGACAACCCGGTATATAGACATCCACATCAAAAAGTTTATCTGCACCAGCCAGGACACTGTATCCATCCCTGAATGGTCCGCCGCTGGTGGCGCAATTGCCCATAGCAATAACCCACTTGGGCGCAGGCATTTGTTCATAAACCCTCTTGACAACCGGAGCCATCTTTACTGTGATTGGCCCGGCCACAATCAATAAATCGGCCTGACGCGGGGAAGCACGAAAGACTTCATAGCCATATCTGGCAATATCAAAACGAGACGCACCTGCTGCCATCATTTCAATCGGGCAGCAATTACAGCCATATGACAGCGGCCAGAAAGAATGCGCCCTTCCCCAGTTCCATAGCTTTTCAAAGGTTGTAACAGTAACACCGTTCTTTTCCAGAACCTCAACATCACTATCACTGTTCTGCTGCTTTAATACCACTCCAGCGCACCTTCTTTCCATGCATACCAGAGCCCAATTACCAGGATGGTAATGAAAACAAGCATTTCTACAAAAGCAAAGAGTCCCAGGGCATTAAACTTCACCGCCCACGGAAAGAGGAAAACAACTTCCACGTCGAAGGCGAGAAATACCAGAGCATAAAGGAAATAGCTTACCCGAAAGCGTATCCATGTCTTCCCCTTGGTATCAACCCCGCATTCGTAAGGAACCATCTTTTCCCCCGTCTGTTTGGGTTTGGGGCGAAACATCCATGACGCTGCCATTGCCGCCAGCGGAAAAGCAATCGTCAAGAGCAGAAACACACCAATGGTTGCATAATCTGACAAGTATATGACCTCCTTTAAAATTTATTTGTTAATAAAAGCCTGCTCTACACCACAAGTCTATATACAGGCAAATGCCAGAAACAGACCCTTCTAAAAATTGCCTGGCTTCCAGCTAATACTTTGTAATGAAAATATTTTGATAGTGACTAATCCGTCCTTATAATTCCGGTAACAACACCGCCAAAATTTTATCATATTTCGCCATCTTTAGACAAACCAGTCGGAGATTTTCTCAACTTAAATCCTCACCTGCATATTTTTGCCACCGATGGCTGTTTTGAAACAGAAGGAGGATTATGGCGGGAATGGAACCCGTTGCTTCGGATCTCATAGACTTGTCGCGGGGAAGTATTCGATTATGTTATGCAAATGCCGGTTGAAGAAGAGTTCTCTCAGTGGATACCTTATGAGGACTGATTCAGCAGGCCTGTAAACAAATAATATATTAACACCTGTACTATATTTGTCGATGGTTTTTCACGGAAGGATTGTGAATTTCTTATAGTCTATTTGTCTATGCATTCCCAAATATTCAGTCTAGACTGCACCGAGAAACAATGGAAGAAATAAAGGAGCGGGAGTGGGAGAAGTTTGAGAAGCGGTGATATCTCAAGCGGCAGACGGTTTGGAGGCTATACAGCATGGAGTCAGGGTTCACCTATTAAGGATTTTCTTGGACCTCATAGCGATGACCGTTTAAAACCGATCTGATTACGCTGGCTGCCACCTGTCGATCAACGATCCAGTAACTGGCTCCGCTATACCTGTCTATATAACCAGTACCGGGAAGAGTTTGGGTGTAAGTATTGTTGGTATCCAAAAGATATCCCATCTGGCTCAAATAAATCAGGTCCTTTACGGAAAGATTGGTAGCTACATTTTTACTTAATTCAGGAAGCAGAACGGGAATTTTTAGCATAACGGAAGGTTGAGAGATACGCTCTATCAAGGCCGTCATAAGTCTTTGTTGACGCTGGGTTCTGCCAATATCGGCATTGGGCAGGGTACGAAAACGGGCATACTTTAAGGCCTCTTTGCCATTAAGATGTTGTCGGCCCTTGTGCAGATACACATTTGATCGTGCACTGTAGAGATTAATATCAACATCCATATCCAGGCCGCCTAACTGATCAATTATTTTTTCAAAACCATTAAAATTGACCGTCATATAATAATTTACATCTACCGCCAATAGTTTGCCCACCACTTCACAAGCTTTCTCAGGCCCTTTATAGAAGTTAACAATATTAATTTTATAACTGCCTTTAATAGGGGTATCCAACCGGGTATCCCGGGGAATCCAGATCAACACTGCTTTCTGTATACTGGGATGTATACTCAAAAGAATCATCGTATCACTACGTCCGGTTGTTTCACCCGGGCGGGCATCAATACCCATTAAAAGAATATTAATATCCCTGCCCCGATCAACCTTCTGTTCAATGGATTCAGCGAAAATCCTTTTGGATAATAGCATACTCCTATCTATCGACAGCAAAAACAGGGCTAATAGCATCAGCAACAAAAGCCCTATGGTCTTGTTCGGTGTTTTTTTCATATATAACCTCACTCTTAATTGCTTTCATTATTCATATTCTAATGACTATTCGAAAAGGCAGAGTAAAATAACTTCTGTATTTCACTCCTGCTTATAAGTAAAATGCAGGACATAATTCCCCTTTGACGAATTAACTGGTAGAGGTGGATTATGGAAAAGTGTGTATTCTGCGAGCGTGAAGACATGGTACTGGAAAACCGGCTGGCCTGGGCCAAATATGACAAATACCCGGTTTCACTGGGCCACATGCTGATTATCAGCAAGCGTCACATCGCCGACTATTTCCAGACGACCGGCGAAGAACGCCGCGCGCTGCATGATCTGCTGGTGCAGACCCGGCAATTGCTGGAGGAGAAATATCACCCGGACGGTTATAATATCGGTGTAAATTGCGGGGAGAGCGCCGGCCAGACCATTATGCACCTGCATATTCATCTGATTCCGCGCTATCACGGAGATATGGACAACCCCCGCGGCGGGGTGC
>JAAYCZ010000292.1 GCA_012729495.1 Syntrophomonadaceae bacterium
GCCGTCTTTTATAGAACTCATGCCCAGTCACGCATCCTGGAAGAAGCATTGCTGCGGCGCTACATTCCTTACCAGATCATCGGCGCCCGCAAGTTCTATGAGCGCAAGGAAATCAAAGATATTCTGGCTTATTTGAAACTGGTCTGCAATCCCAATGATCGTCTCAGTCTACGGCGGATCATCAACGTCCCGCGCCGCGGTATAGGAGATAAAACCCTGGAAAAACTTGAAGGTTTTGCCCAAAGCGAAGGCATTTCGGTGATGGAGGTGTTAGCCGATGCCTCCCGGGTAAATGGGGTCAGTAAAAAAATGGCAGTGACGCTGGAAGAGTTCTATGGCATGATCCAATACTTTGTTTCGTTAAAAGAAACAGAGGTTGCTTTAAAGGAGATTTTGGATCAGGTTATGGAAATGAGCGGCTACATTGAAGATATACAGAAAAACAATGCCGCTGAAGCCCAGACTCGTATTGAAAACCTGCAGGAACTTCGTTCCCTGGCGGTAGAATTCAGTAAAGAGGGGATTGAAGATCTGGATGATTTTTTGGCCCGTATTGCCCTGGTGCAGGATACGGATGATGTTGATAATGCTGATACGGTTATGATGATGACCTATCATGGCGCCAAGGGACTGGAATTTCCAATTGTCTTCATGACCGGCATGGAGGAGGGGGTATTTCCTTCCTACCGAACCGAAACCGAGGAAGACATGGAAGAAGAACGGCGCTTGTGTTACGTGGGCATTACCCGGGCCTGTGAGAGACTTTATCTCACCAATGCCATTTCCCGCTTATTATATGGCTATGAAAGAAACAATCCCCCTTCGCGCTTTATCAAAGAGATTCCCTCCCAATTGCTGGCTTCTCCCCATGTTAAAAAAGTGACCTCCTGCGTACTCTACGAAGGAGACACCGTGATCCACCGCAAGTTCGGCATGGGGATTGTCCTCAAACTACAGGAAGGGCAGATCGCGGTGGTTGATTTTGAAAGAGCCGGCATACGCACCCTGCGCCTGGACATTGCCCCCCTGGAAAAGATAAGTTAACGATAGCCATGGCGCAGTAATGGTTATAAACAGCTATCATTGTCATAGTCTGTTTATAACCTTTTTTATTATGCGAGAAAAATTTTGCCGGGATAAGCCATACGTTATTCTGCCGTGTGCGCGCGTCCTTTTTATGATATGATAATGGCAGCTTTCCATGGTTTTCAACAGAACCGTGTATTTTGATTTTTCAGGGGGTAACTTGGTGGCTGCCAGGGAAAAATATTGTAAACTGCGTACTGGAGGTAGAAAGGTTGCCTGACATTAAGTCACAGATCGAAAGTTTGAGAGAAGAGATACGCAAACATGAATACCAGTACTATGTACTGGATGACCCCCTGATTGCGGATGCTGATTATGATGCCTTGATGCGGGAACTCATAAGCCTGGAACAGCAATATCCGGAACTCATCAGTCCGGATTCCCCGACCCAGAGGGTAGGGGGCAAAGCGTTGGAGGTTTTGCAGCCGGTTCGTCACCGCATCCCTTTATTGAGTCTGGATAATGCCTTTACTCAGGCTGACTTGCATGATTTTGACCGACGGGTTAAAAAGATCTATGATCAGGCTGGTTATATGGCTGAATTAAAAATTGACGGACTGACCATAGCCCTGATATATGAAAACGGGATTCTTACCAGGGCCGCTACCCGGGGTGACGGTACCATCGGGGAAGATGTAACCCTGAATGTCAGGACCATCAAAAGTATTCCGCTCAAACTAAAACAACCGCTGCCCCGTCTGGAAGTCCGCGGAGAAGTCTACCTGCCTAAAAATGAATTTGTCCGGCTCAATCAGGAGCGTGAAGAGCGCGGAGAACGGATTTTTGCTAACCCCCGCAACGCGGCAGCGGGCTCGCTGCGCCAGCAGGATCCGGGGGTTACAGCCGGGAGGGCGCTGGCTGCTTTTATCTACGACATTACCTATATAGAAGGTCATTCTGTTGAAACCCAGCAGGAGGCGCTGGCTTTTCTATTGGCGCAGGGTTTCCCGGTTAATCGGGAGGCATCCTGGTGTGAACAGATTGAAGAAGTATACGATTATTGCCAGCGTTTTGAAGAAATGAGACATACCCTGCCCTATGAGATTGATGGAGCGGTCATCAAACTCAATGCGTTTGCCCCCCGGCAGAGCCTGGGACAAACTGCCAAGAGTCCGCGCTGGGCGATCGCCTATAAATTTTTGGCAGAAGAAAAAGAAACCCGTCTGCTGGAAATAGAAATAAATGTCGGCCGCACCGGAATCATTGCCCCCACCGCTATCATGGAGCCGGTCATTTTAGCCGGAACGACCGTCGGCCGTGCCAGTCTGCACAATTTCGACCTGATTAAAGACAAGGATATCCGCATCGGCGATCTGGTTCTGCTGCATAAAGCCGGCGATATTATCCCTGAGATTATTAAGCCGGTAACAGAGAAACGCAGCGGAGAGGAGATAATCATAACCCCTCCGCAGAATTGTCCCGCCTGCGGCAGCCAGGCAGTGAGATTTGAGGGTGAAGTGGCCCTGCGCTGTGAAAACATCAATTGCCCGGCCCGCCTCAAAGAAAGCCTGATCTTTTTTGCTTCCCGTACCGCCATGGATATTGAAGGGATGGGACCGGCATTGGTGGAACAACTGGTAGAGCGGGGATTGGTACGGGAAATCGCCGACATCTATTCCCTGGATGCGCAAAATTTAGCTGCCATAGAACGCATGGGCAACAAATCAGCCCAGAACATCATCAACGCCATTGAAGCATCCAAACAAAGGCCGCTGCATCGCTTGCTGACTGCCCTGGGAATCAGACATATCGGAGCCAAAACCGCCCGCATCCTGACCCGGGAAATCAGCAGCATGGATGAATTTTATGAGGTCAGCGAACAGCAATTGTTGAATATTCCCGAGATTGGACCGAAAATGGCCTCCAGTTTACTGAGTTTCTTCGCCGAGTCACGCAACCGGGCCGGTTTGGAAAGATTAAAACAGGCCGGGCTGAACATGCAGGAAGAAAATATCGATGGTGCCCCGCAGCCGCTGGCCGGCAAAACCTTTGTCCTGACCGGAGCCTTAAAAACCATGGGACGGCAGGAAGCCAGCGAAAAAATCGAAGCCCTGGGTGGCAAAATAAGCAGCAGTGTCAGCAAAAAAACCAGTTATTTGCTGCTGGGTGATGAGCCGGGCAGTAAATACGATAAAGCCATGCAGCTTGGGATTGCGATTATAAATGAGGAGGAATTTTTGCATATTTTGCAGCAGTACGAGCAAGCGACATAATATTTCTTGGCTTTGAAGTAAAATAAATGAAATGAATAAAATTATTACATCCTTTAAATTAAACAAACAGTGATTAAAAAAATTAATTGTTAAGGGGTGCTGCGAATGGGAATTAAGATCGTTTCTGACAACTGTTGCGATCTGCCGGCGGAAATACTGCAAAAATACGATATTCGTCTGGCCTATCTGCAGGTTAGATTTGGGGATCAGGTTTACCCGCCCGGGGAGCCCCGCATTGATCAGTTTTATAAAATGTTGGCAGAATCCAAGACTTTGCCTGCTACCAGTCAGCCCACGGTAGAAAATATAACCAAGGTATATTCAGAAGCTTTGTCTGACGATTCGGAAGTCATCGCCATTCATATGTCATCGGCCCTCTCTGGTACTTACCAGACCGGAGTTATGGTCAAGAATACCCTGAATAACCCCAAACTACATGTTTTTGATTCCCTCAGGGCTTCAATGGGAATGGGACTGATGGTAGTGGAGGCAGCCCGAATGGCAGCAAGGGGAGAAAGTACAGCTGCAATTCTTGAACGTCTGACTGGGATGCGAAAGAGTGTCCAGTGCATTTTTGTGGTAGGCAATCTGGATGGTTTAATCAAAGGCGGTCGTCTTTCCAAAGCCAAAGGTAAAATCGCCCAGGCATTTGATATCAAACCGATTTTGTATATGGATGATGAAGGTTTTCTGATGCCGTTTGATAAAGCCCGCGGTTTAAAAGGTGCCCAGCGCAAACAGATTGAGATAATGGAGAAGCTGGGCAGAAATCTTAACCGGCAGACAGTGGGCATCGATCACAGTGCAGTACCCGAAATTGCTGAAGCATTGAGCCGGACGATTAAGGAGAGATTTGCGGTACAGGAAGTGATTGTAAGCGAAATAGGGCCGATTATCGGTTCCCATGTTGGAGCAGGTACTTTTTCTATATATTTTGAAAAGTAAATTTAAACTATCTTTTTCCCGCCGGCCTGGAGTATAATCATTTTTATATGAAAAACACAGGAGTTGTTTACTGTGACCGGGACCATCATAAATGCCTCTGCAATCGTAGGTGCAGGCTTGCTTGGACTGGTTCTCCGCCGGGGCATACCAGCTGCTATGACCCGTACCATGCAGGATGGATTGGGTATTCTCATTCTTGTAATTGGCCTGCAATACGGTTTTAAAGCCGAAAGCTTGGCGATTGTCGGTTTAAGCCTGGCCCTGGGCGCGGTCATCGGAGAATGGCGGCAGTGGGAAGCCAAACTGGAAAAATTGGGCGAAACCCTGCAGCACATGATCGGCGGCAGCAATGACCAGTTTGTCAAAGGTTTTGTTACGGCGACGATGGTCTTCTGCGTGGGGGCAATGGCCATCGTAGGATCTCTGGAGGATGGTCTGACCCACAATCCCCGGATATTGATCATTAAATCCATGCTGGATGGTATATTTTCCATCATATTCGCGGCCAGCATGGGGGTGGGGGTATTGTTTTCCGCAATTCCTGTTTTTCTTTATCAGGGAGCGATTTCGCTCGGTGCTTCTTTTCTCCAGCCATTAATAAATGACCCCATGCTGAATAATATAACCGCCCTGGGCGGCATCTTGATTGCCGGAATCGGGTTAAATACGCTGGGCATAACCCGCATCCGGGTTGCCAATCTATTGCCGGGAATTTTCTTCATTCCGCTGCTTATGTATATTGCCGGTTTTTTGCCGCTTTAAGTTCTAATTGACTCCCAATAAGCAGGTAAATATTTCAGTATTTGAACCATGCATATAAATTTATTTTTTGTATGATAAGCTTTTTGGTATAATATTGTTTAATCGTTTTTATGATAAGGAGGCGGCATGATGGCGTTTACCATAAAAGACGTCGAGCATGTAGCTCAACTGGCCAGATTGGAATTGAATGAAGCCGAAAAACAGGTTTTTGCTGAACAATTGAATTCTATTCTTGAATATGTGGAAAGACTGAATGAATTGCCCATCAACGGGATTGAACCGCTGGCTCATATTCTGCCGGTATATAATGTCTTCCGTGCGGATGAAATTCAACCCGGCCCGCCGCGGGAAGAAATACTGGCCAATGCTCCGCTGGTCGAAGACGGCCAATACAAAGTCCCCAAAATTATGTAGAGCATATGCGACAGGAGGACGTCAGCTTGGAATTACATCAACTTACCATACATGAATTGCAGGAACTGCTGAGGCGCCAGGAAACCTCAGCCCTGGAAATAACCCGGGCCATATTTGCTCGTATCCGTGCTGTGGACGGGCAGATACGGGCATTTATCACGCTTACGGAAGAAGAAGCTCTATCCCAAGCCCGGGAGATCGATAAGCAAGGTGAATATGGACGCATCGCGGGTATCCCGCTGGGGTTAAAAGATAATTTTTGTACCCGGGGAGTGAAAACAACCTGTTCATCCCGGATGCTGGAAAATTTCGTACCCATTTATGATTCCACTGCGGCCGGCAAATTATTTGCCGAAAAAGGCATCCTGGCCGGCAAGCTCAACTTGGATGAATTTGCCATGGGTTCTTCCACGGAACTATCAACGTTTTTCCCCACCTGCAATCCCTGGGATCTTACCCGGGTGCCGGGAGGATCTTCCGGAGGTTCCGCTGCCGCTGTTGCGGCTGACGAAGTTCCCTTTGCCTTGGGAAGCGATACCGGCGGATCAATCCGCCAGCCAGCGGCATTCTGCGGCGTAGTAGGTTTTAAACCTACCTATGGCAGGGTATCGCGCTGGGGCGTAGTTTCGTATGCCTCCTCGCTGGATCAGGTGGGCACAATTGCCAAAGATGTGCGGGACTGCGCCTTGGTGATGAATATCATTTCCGGCAAGGATCCGCTTGATTCCACCAGTGTCGATCTTCCGGTACCCGATTATGCTGCCAGCCTGGACGGCAGTGTAAAAGGAATGAAGATCGCTTATCCGCGGGAGTATTTTAAATCGGGCGTCGATACCAATATTCAGGACACCGTTAAAAAAGCGCTGCGAAAATACGAGGAAATGGGGGCTATCGTTGAAGAAGTATCCCTGCCTCACAGCGAATATGCGCTGCCGGCATATTATCTGGTGTCCACGGCCGAGGCCAGTGCCAATCTGGCCTGTTATGACGGGGTTCGTTACGGACTGCGTGATTTCGAAGCCGACAATGTGATTGATATGTTTTCCCGCTCCCGGGCCGAAGGTTTTGGTGACGAAGTCAAACGGCGCATCATGCTGGGCAGTTTCGCCTTGAGTTCCGGCTATTATGATGCCTATTATCTCAAAGCTTTGAAGGTCAGACGCTTGATCGCCGATGATTTTTCCAAAGTATTCGCGGATTTTGACCTGATCGTATCACCGACAACTCCAACAGTTGCTTTTAAGATCGGGGAACAAATCGACGATCCGCTGACACTGTCCATGAATGATATATTAACGGTACCGATCAATATGGCCGGACTGCCGGCCATGTCCATCCCTTGCGGCTTCCACGAGGGAATGCCCATCGGGATGCAGCTGATCGGTCCTGCTTTTGCAGAAAACACTCTGTTCAAAGCTGCTTTTGCTTTTGAACAAAATACTGATTTCCATAGCCTTAGACCAGCTCTGGAGGTGAAATAATTTGAGTAAAGATTATGAAGTTGTTGTTGGTCTGGAAGTCCATGCCGAGCTGAGAACCCAAAGCAAGATATTTTGTTCCTGTTCGACCGCCTTCGGTGCTGAGCCCAACACCCAGGTATGTCCGGTATGTTCAGGTTTTCCCGGGATGCTGCCGGTGCTGAATGAAAAAGCGGTGGAATGCGCCATTAAAGCCGGCCTGGCTCTGCATTGTGAAATCGCTGAGTTTTGTAAATTTGACCGCAAGAATTATTTTTATCCGGATCTGCCCAGGGCCTATCAGATTTCCCAGTATGATATGCCGATCTGCCAGGGCGGATATCTGGATATTGATGTAGACGGAGAAAAAAGCCGAGTGGGAATTACCAGAGCCCACCTGGAAGAGGATGCCGGCAAACTGGTTCATCAGGGCGATATTACCACCACCCCCTTTTCGCTGGTGGACCTCAATCGTTCCGGGGTTCCCTTGCTGGAGATCGTATCGGAGCCGGATATGCGCAGTGCCCGGCAAGCGCGGGCTTATATGGAAAAGCTGCGTTCGATCCTTTTATTCGCCGGTGTTTCCGACTGTAAAATGGAAGAAGGTTCCCTGCGCTGTGACGCCAATGTTTCCGTCCGTCCCTGGGGACAGCGTGAACTGGGTACCCGCGCGGAGATCAAAAACCTGAATTCTTTCCGCGCTCTGGAAAGGGCCATTGAATATGAAGCCAAAAGACAAATGGAAGCTATTGAAGACGGGGAAGAACTGGTGCAGGAAACCAGAACCTGGGATGAGGTCAAAGGCGTAACCCGTTCCATGCGTACCAAAGAAGAAGCCCATGATTACCGCTATTTCCCGGATCCGGATCTGCCGCCCCTACGTATCGGCCGGGATTGGGTTGATATGATTAGAAGCAGTATGCCTGAATTGCCGGAGCAGGCCGGGCAAAGGCTGATGGATCAATATGGTCTGTCGCCATATGATGCTGATTTAATTACCCAAAGCCCGCAGATATTACAATTCTTCGATGAAACAATAAAGCTGCATCCCGATGCCAAAGCAGTATCCAACTGGATGATGGGAGATTTGATGCGGCTGCTGAATCAAAATGGGATGGAAATCCAGGATGCCTTGGTAAAACCGGCCTTACTGGCGGAAATGCTGGATTTGCTTAATGACGGAACCATCAGCGGAAAAATGGCCAAGACCGTTTTCGAAGAGATGTTTACCAGCGGCCAGGACCCCAGGACAATTATCAAGGAAAAAGGCCTGGTGCAAATATCAGATGCCGATGCATTACTACCTTTGATTGATGAGATCGTTAATAATAATCCCAAAGTTTTACAGGATTATAAAAACGGCAAAGAAAAAGCCTTCGGATTTTTTATCGGCCAGGTTATGAAAGCTACCCGCGGCCAGGCAAATCCGGAGATGGTAAATAAATTGCTCAGAGAACGTTTGGA
>JAAYCZ010000293.1 GCA_012729495.1 Syntrophomonadaceae bacterium
CCAAGGAATGTAGTAGATTCATATGAATCAAACTTACCGGCAGCTGTTATGGACATAGCAATAACCACATCGGTATTATATTTATTCAGGAACCAAACCATATCGTCTTCAGCCAAATCAGTCAAAGAGACTACTTTGCCATTTTTAATGATAACTTGGTTGTCGGGATCATCTGCATCCAGTGTAAATGAGCCGGAGTTCTTCAGAGTTACTTTACCGGTATTCTTGCTAACTCTGTCAACGATGCCAACTTTCTCCACAGTATCCAAGGTGGGGTTTACAGCTGTCGGCCACGCATTGCAGTTTACATAAGCAATTTTACCGTCTTTGTCCAGAACAAGATCAATTGATTCTGCAGCTAAAAATACACCTTCCATATAATCTTTTAAGGTATCTTTTTTAGCAGCACTATAATCACCACCAGTTACTAATGCTCCGCCAAGGAATGAAACAGCTGACGTATCGCTGCCTAAGAAACCGGATTTAGCAGGTCTATCAAATGTAGCTGGCAGCAATGCATTTAATGATTTGAAATTTCCTGCTTTGTAACCACTGGTTGTATAGATTACGCCCGGATAACTCGAACTATAGGTATCAAAATTAGCTGCGATTTCATAGCTTTTGCCGCTATCAAGCTTGATAGTGGTGCCATTTACTCTTTCGATATCATCAGGATCTAATCCAGTCAATACCTTGTAGTCATTGTTATTTTTTACTTCGATAGAAATTACTTTGTCGTCTTTGTCCAGAGTATACTCAGCAAAACGTCCGACAACTCCTAGAATGGAAGTCGCACCACTAATAACACAACCATCAGCCAGGGTATAGGATATGAATGTGCCCGTATCAACATCATTTTTTGTCGATTTCGGATCAACGACCTTAATGGCCTGTTTGCCATCGCTTAAATCAAGATCATAAATCAGGACTGCATCGGCAACCTTCTGAGATTTATTAAACTTGTCATAAAGCAAAGTGTAACTCTGATTTTTTAATCCATTGCCATCGTTTTTATCATAAGATTTTAAAGCTTCATCAAAAATGTTGTCCGAAGCTTTGTACTGAACCACATTTTCATCCAAAGTAGCACCGGCCAGAACAGCCACAGTACCTCTAGTGGCAGCCTGAGTGGCCACGAAAGTCACATCATCCAAAACGCCCAGATTAGCTGCTTTAGAAATATAATCTGACGGCCATTCGCCGGGCAGATTGTCATTGTAGCCCAGGAGTCTCAAAAGAACGGTGATTACTTCAGCCTGGGTGATTTTGTCTTCCGGACGGAAGGTGCCAGCCGGATCGCCTTTAACAAATCCCTGTGCGGCGGCTACATTAACCCAGCCATTGGCCCAGTGGTCAGTGGCAACATCGCTGAAGGGGGAAGCGGTTCCACCCATGCCGGAAGCTACTGCTTTCAGTCCGGCAGTTACGCAGGCGATTTTCGCAAATTCTGCGCGGGTGATGGTTTTTTCCGGTCCAAAAGTCCCGTCCGGATATCCATCCAGAACTCCCAGGCCATTCAGTCTGTAGATTGCTTGTGCTTCTACAGATGTTCCGGTGACATCGCTAAATGATGCTGCACCGGCGCTGCCGACCATGGTGAACATAAATGTTACTAGTACCAGCAGCATAATGAGTTTGTTATGTTTTTTTAACATACTGTGTTTTCCTCCTTATGTTTTTGATTTAGATAATCATATTGACTGCTCAATATAACTTCGTCAGGTGATCGTATTGACGGATCAATACAGCATTGTATAGGTAATCTGGTCGCTGGTGGTGTGGTCAATTCCCCCTTTCGATAAGCTCGTAAGTTTCCATAATGCTATTTTGACCTGTATGATATGACGAATGCGGGTTGCAATTGGTTCCCATTATTTTTAAATAAATTTTATTTTTTAATTTAGTTTTATTTTGACACAATCATTCCCATTTATATCCTGGCCTTTATTAAACCATGGCCTTGCTTTTTTCTCCTTACTGGTGTAAAAATAGCTGAGATACTATTTATAATGAGGAGAGGAAAGATGAGCAAGCTGCAGAAGTATTTATGCGCCATAATATTGGTGCTGGTATTGGCCGGAATAGGGTGGCAGTACGCAGGATGGCAGAAGCAGGTCGAGCGTCATGAAAACGCCCTGCAGTTCTGGCAGGTGGAAGTTCCTAAAATACAAGAAAAATTTCCTGATTTCAAGCCTCAGAATGCTGAACAGATGATTGAGGCTGAAAACAAACAGTTTGCGGAGCAGAAAAAAGCCCCTTATGTTAATTCCGGAATTATTGTTTTCCTTGGTTTGCTGGCCTCGGGCGCGGTAATTTATGGGCCTAAAATCATCTCTAAAATCAAGCCTGAACCCGAACCCAAAGGTTCGGGCAAAAAGAAACAGAAATAGATTAAGACAGGCGGTCGATGTTTTATCGGTCGCCTGTCTTTTTTAGTCATAGATTCTTCGCTGACGCTCAGAATGAAATGCTTCGGGATGATTTTGAGATCCGCCGACACTCAGGCTACACTGCGTTTGCCTTCCAATCACTTACGGCACTAGATGCCATATGGCATCGTCGCCTTCGGCTTTGCCTCAGGATGACATGTCTGACATTGTCGTTCCAATTTGCCTCATGATGACAAAATCTGATTATCCCCTAAAGCATCAGCTTAATATACTTCTGTATACCTTCGGCAATGGCCTGGGCGGCTTTGGTCTGGAAATCTGTTGTGGCCAGAAGCTGGGCTTCTTCAGCATTGCTGATAAAGGCGGTTTCCACCAGGGCTGACGGCATATTGCTTTCTCTCAGTACGGCATAGTTTTTCTGGCGAACGCTGCGGTCGGTGCGGCCGCATTTTGCCAGCATGGCTTTCTGGAGCAGGTCAGCCAGCAGTGAGCGCTGGTATTCCTGGGCATAAAGGGTCGGGTTGCTCTCGGGCGCATAGTAGAAGGTACCGGTACCGTGCGGCTCAGTGCTTTCCACTGAATCGCAGTGGATCGACACAAACAGGTCAGCTTTGGCTTTATTGGCCATGGCGGGTCGTTCGCTCAATCCCACATAGGTATCGTCATCCCGGGTCATAATGACTTTGTAGCCTGCCTTCTCTAGGATATCGCGGGCTTTTAATCCAATGCTCAAAACCACATCTTTTTCATAAAGGGTACGCGACTTGCTGATCGAGCCGGTATCCCTGCCGCCATGTCCGGGGTCAAGCATGATAGTGACCTTGCCGTCTGAACTACCTTCGTTATTGCTCGGCTCTTCCTCCACTACTTCTTTATTGACCAGGATGACGCTGATCTTTAAACCGTTAACGCTGCGATTGACCTGATAGGTATCCAGGTTGCTGCCGGTAGTGACTTTGACCTGCAGCGAATGTTTTTCGCTGTTTTCATTAATGCTTACCCGTCCGGCCAGACCGCTGAACAAATAGCTGTCCTCGGCAATGCCCTGGCCGGTTTTATTTAAGTTTAACGTGATTTTACCGTCGCTGAAGCTTTCCTGGCATTCCATCGCCGAAGTAGCACGCAGGACAATGATCTGATTGCCATTCTTGAGTGATATCTCCTCCACCGCAGTCAGCTGTGAGTAGATGGTAAAGACTTGTTTGCATCCGTTGGCCTCCACCGTACTGGTGTATTGATAGGCCAGCGGCATTTCGATTGTCACCCAGGTGGTATCATCCATCGTCTGGGCTGAAATCGCCACTTTGGCATTTTTGCCGCTGCCGATGTAAAAATAGGCTTCATCGCGGGTTGATCTCAGCACCGTATTTTTAAATGTATAGGTTACTGTTTTACTGTCGCGGCTTGCGGTAATTTTAGGTTCGGCCGCTTCGCCGGTCTTCATAACCAGCCGGTAACCATCACTGGCCAGCCGGGTGGAAATAGCGATAAATCCTTTGGCCACGGCGGCGTTTTCATCGCCGCGCCGGTTGATGTCAGCGCTGTCGGGAATAGGTTCGGGATTCTCGGTTTCAATCTTCTCTGGTGTTCCCGTCGGTTCAGAACTGTTGTTGGGGCTGCTATTCCCGCCGCCTTCGGTAATGGTATCGGTTAGAGGATCCACCACCCAGGAAGCAACCCAGACGTTTCTGCCGCCGCGGCTGACCTGATACCAGCTGTTTTTTTCCGCCAGTACCGTCATTTTTTCTCCCACCTGGGCGACGTCAATAATGGCAGCATCAGTTGACGGTGCTTCCCGCAGATTTATTGATCCGCCGGTGACCAAAACCGCAGCCGGTACTTCACTGGCAGCGCAGGCTATATTTATGACCCGGGTCTGTTCATTCCAGTCCACCTTACCACCGAAAGCCTCACCCACAAAGCGCAGCGGGGCCAGGGTGCGGTCATTGATGATCTTGGCTGGTACATCCAATGGCCATACCTTGCCGTTTACGGTCGGGCTGGTAGAGCCAATCGGCAGCACCACGGTTATGTTGCCCCGCCGGGCGGTAACGGTGCGAGTGATTTCATCCCAGTCAACACTGGCTCCCATAGTCTCAAATATGGCTCGCAAAGGTACCAAAGTGCGGCCGTTTTCAATGCGTGGCTCAACTTCAAACTGCAGCCGGCTGCCGTTTAAAATCACGCTGGGATTGGCCGGGGCGGGAACCGATGGGAAAGGTGCGGCAGTTGATGGTGCCGTCGCAACCGGTTGGGCTCCCGGAACCGGGTTATTTACAGGTGTTGTCAGCCATCCGGCCACATAGGCAGGATTTCCGTCCGGCAGCTGTATCTGATACCAGCCGTTTTGCTCGCCTAATACGGTAAAAATGATTTTATCGCCCAAGCTGGCTACTATATCATAGGATGTTCCCGGGCCGCTGCGGCCGTTGACGGGGCCGTCTTTAATTTGCACCTGCTGTCGGGGCGCAATCAGCTCACGGGAAATGTAGCCCTGCAGGCCGGCATATTTTACCTGGTACCAGCTGCCGGCAAGGCCGGTTATCTCAACCTCAGTATCTTTTAATATGGTGCCGATAGCCTTTGCATTGAGGTCAGGAGATGAACGGACGTTGACCACCGATCCGGTAACGGTACCGGTTGCTGCCCCGGCCTCTGCGGGCAGCAGACTGATGAGCATCAGGGCCAGCG
>JAAYCZ010000294.1 GCA_012729495.1 Syntrophomonadaceae bacterium
AGGAACATGAGGATAATTTGCAGAAACTCAAGGGAGAATATAAGGAGATCGCCTGGGGCAGTCAGATAAGAACCTATACCATCAATCCCTTTTCCCTGGTCAAGGACCACCGCACCAATCTGGAAATAGGTAATGTTCAGGCGGTATTGGACGGGGATATAGACCCGTTTATAAATGCTTATTTACATTTGCGCCAAGCTGACAAAAAACAACCCGAGTGAATCTAAAATCACTGAAAAAAATAGGTTATGTCATCCTGAGGAACCGAATAGGTTTTATCGTCCTGAGTGAGTGTTGAGCTTAATACGAAAATACATTCTTGTCATCCTGAACGAAGTGAAGGATCTCATCCCTCTATCATTTATGATTCGTATCGATCCGGTGAAAAGGATGCACCGACGCTCAGTATGACACGTTTAAGAGGCTTTTTCAGTGGTTTCGGCAAATTGAACCAACTTATCTAGGAGGGTTAACGTGAAGGAAATTAATGATCTGGCTATTCAGACGATGGATGAAAAAGCCAATCTACTCAGACAGGATATTATCTGCATGCTGGGCGAGGCAGGTTCCGGGCATACCGGCGGCTCGCTGTCGGCAGCTGATATTTTGGCCTGTCTGTATTTCTGGGAGATGAATGTCGATGCGGCCAATCCAAACTGGGAAGAGCGGGATCGATTTGTACTCAGCAAAGGCCACGCTGCCCCGGTTTTGTATGCGGCACTGGCGGAGAAAGGATTTTTCCCGCGGGAAGAACTGGCCACATTGAGGAAATTAGGCAGTCCTCTGCAGGGGCATCCGGATATGCGCAAATTAGCCGGAGTGGAAGCTTCCACCGGTTCACTGGGACAGGGCATATCCTGGGCAGTCGGCATGGCGCTGGCCGCTCGCATGGATAAGCGTGATTACCGGGTATACACTTTACTGGGCGATGGCGAACTGGAAGAAGGGCTGGTTTGGGAGGCAGTTATGGCCGCCGGGTTCCATCGTCTGGATCAATTGCTGGCCATCGTTGATTATAACGGTCTGCAGATCGACGGAACTCTCACCGAAGTCATGTCACCGGAACCAATTGGCGATAAATTCAGGGCTTTCAATTGGGAGGTTCTGGAGATCGATGGCAACGATTGCCGCCAGATCATGGAAGCCTTCAATACTGCCCGGCAGATCAAGGGTGCTCCGACCGCGATCATTGCCCGTACAATCAAAGGCAAGGGTTGCTCCTTTATGGAGAATCGAGTCGAATGGCACGGTACCGCTCCCAACCGGGAACAGATGGATAAGGCGCTGGCCGAATTAAGATAAATCAGGCTACATTTCTATTTGCAGCAATAAGGAGGAAAATCTTTTGGACAAGCAAGCAACCCGGGATGCTTATGGAAAAGCCCTGGTGGAATTGGGAAAAATGCATCAGGACGTGGTGGTTTTGGATGCTGATCTTTCCAAATCCACTAAAACAGCTGATTTTGCCAAAGCATTTCCGCAGAGATTTATAAATGCAGGTATTGCCGAACAAAACATGATGGGGATGGCAGCCGGACTGGCCGCTTCAGGCAAGGTGGTTTTTGCCAGCTCTTTTGCCATGTTTGCATCCGGTCGTGCTTTTGAAATTGTGCGCAATTCCTTGGCCTATCCCCGCCTGAATGTAAAAATCTGCGCCACTCATGCCGGGATAACGGTGGGCGAAGACGGGGGTTCCCATCAGTCGGTGGAAGATATCGCCCTGATGCGCAGCCTGCCCAACATGACGGTGGAAGTACCTGCAGATGGTTCATCCGCCCGCCTGGCACTGCATGCCCTCTATGATCGTCCCGGACCGGCTTATTTAAGATTAGGGCGGCCTTCCGTACCGACTATTTATTCGGCCGATATGGATTATCAAATTGGACGGGCGATTGAATTGCGTTCCGGTAAAGATGCTACTTTAATCGGCTGCGGGATCATGGTATCCAGATGTCTGGAAGCGGCTGAGCAGCTGAGTCGGCAGGGGATCGAACTGTCGGTGGTGGATATGCACACCATCAAACCGCTGGATGAAGAAATGATTGTCCGCAAGGCGCGCGAAACCGGAGCTATCCTTACCGCCGAAGAGCACAGTATAATCGGTGGTTTGGGCAGTGCTGTCTGTGAAACCGTATGCGCTCATTATCCCGTACCGGTTTGCCGGATGGGTCTTAATGATGTGTTTGGCCAGTCCGGCAGCCCGGAAGAACTGATGCAGTATTATGGCTTAACCACAGTTAAAATTATGGAAAATGTCCAACTTTTATTGAAAACCAGATAATGTTAAAAGGATTTGCACCCTTTTTGTAGAACCACCTTATGATAGGTGGTTTTTTATTGTCTGAAAGATTTTTCGTACCC
>JAAYCZ010000031.1 GCA_012729495.1 Syntrophomonadaceae bacterium
AAGGCCGCCAGTTTGCTTGAATACGGAGCGCATATCAAGGTAGTCAGCCCTTTGGCCGAAAAAAAAATCGTTGCCTGGGCTGACCAAAATTTATTGCAATGGTTTGCCAGAGAATTTGCAGATAATGATCTAGACAACATTTTTATCGTCTTTATTGCTACTGATGATAACAGTTTGAACAAAGAAATATCCGGTTTGTGCAGGCAGAGAGGAATCCTGGTCAACGCCGTAGATGATCCTCCCAACTGTGATTTCTTTGTTCCTTCCGTATTAAGGCGGGGCTCTCTGGCGGTTGCCGTATCAACCGAAGGCAAGAGCCCACTTTTTGCTGCCCGGCTGCGCCGGCAACTCGAAGCAATCATAACCGAAGAATATGGAAACATTGTAGATATATTGGGGCAAATAAGGGAGGAACTCAGAAATTCCACCCTGGATATAAATCAACGCAAACAAGTACTGGAACAGATCGTCAACTCTGATTTGCTCGACTTACTGCGGGCCGGACGATATGAAGAGGCAGAGGAGCGGATAAATCAATGTATGTCCTCCTGGCGGGGTTAAGTCATCGTACTGCCCCGGTTGAGATAAGAGAAAAATGTGCTTTTACGGAAAAACAGCTGGAAAATACATACAAGCAATTTACTGCATACGAAGAAATTGAAGGTTTGGTTATTCTATCGACCTGCAACCGAACCGAATTATATGCTACAACGCGGGATATCCAATCCGGGCAGAAGGTACTGAAGGATTTTTTGCTCAGTTATTCCGGTCTGTCCGAAGAACAATACCGGGAGTATATGTATCAGCCTAATTGTTATGATGCAATTGCCCATCTTTTCCGGGTCAGTTCCGGTTTGGATTCGATGATATTGGGTGAGACTCAGATCCTGGGTCAGGTGAAGGAGGCTTATGAGGCAGCGAGAAATTACAATGCTTCCGATGCGGTATTGAACGCTTTGTTTCAAAAAGCCCTTTATGTAGGTAAAAAAGTTCGGACCGAAACCAGAATCGACCAGCATCCGGTCTCGGTGAGTTATGCGGCCGTTGATCTGGCCTGTCAGCGCTTGGGTTGTTTACAGGATAAAACAGTTTTGGTGGTGGGAGCGGGTGAAACCGGTCAGCTAACCACCCGATATCTGATTTCTAACGGAATCCATTCGGTCATCGTATCCAATCGTTCCTATGAAAAAGCGCAGGAAATGGCAGCTGTTTTCGAGGGACGGGCGGTTCGCTTTGATCAGATTGCCGAGGAAATGAGCGGCGCGGATATTATCATAAGCTGTACTGCAGCTAATCACTGTGTAATCACGGAAAGCAACTGTGCGGATGCGCTTAGGGCCCGGCAGGGACGTCCGCTTATTTTTATTGATATTGCCGTACCTCGTGATGTGGAGGCAAATTTACAGCATATCAACGGAGTTACGATATACGACATTGATGATTTGCAGGATTTTGTCAATGCCAGTTATCAGGAGCGCCGCAAAGCAGCGGTTATAGCAGAAAAAATAATCGCTGAAGAAATGGAAGAATTTAACCAGTGGCTGGCAACGCTTTATGTAGTTCCGGTCATAACTGCTCTAAAAAATATCGGTGAAACGATCAAACAAGCTGAACTCAAGCGAGCTTTCAGCCGCATGGGAAAAATTTCGGAGCGGGATCAGGTTATCATTCAGAATATGGCCGGATCGATCGTAAACCAGCTGTTGCGTTCCCCGGTACTGAAAATGA
>JAAYCZ010000295.1 GCA_012729495.1 Syntrophomonadaceae bacterium
ATGAGCAATGAGGGCGGTTATAATTTATATATGCCCGTCAAGTAATGGTCAAACGATCCGTTTTATTTAAAATAGCTGCTTGAATCACCAGTTATTATATGTTATTATAAATATCGCTGATGTTTCAGCAAATGCAGGGGAGTAGCTCAATTGGCAGAGCATCGGTCTCCAAAACCGAGGGTTGCGTGTTCGATTCGCGTCTCCCCTGCCATCTAAAACGCAGTAATACAGGGCTTATAGGGCTCTGTATTTTTTATTTTTTCTACGCATTTTTACGCTTTGATGCAACTATGATGCAACCGGACAGTTTTATTAATCTTAGCTTTGGTTTTATACCTAGTTCATCCTTTTTACCTGTTAGAATGCCGGGTATAAAAAGCCCGACATTCCATGTTTGCTGATATAACATCTGTGGATATTTACGTTCTTATTTGCCAGTTAGTTATAAATACTTTAGCATTTGAATCAAATACTGTCCCGAAAGTAATTCAGTTTCATCTCTATCTAACTTTCTTTGCCCGAAATTGACAAAGCCATTATCGTTATAAAACTTAATCAATGATGGCTTGTCCTCACATTCAAGATAAACAATTTTCCCACCGATTATCTGTTGTACTTTTGAAACCTGTTTACATGCCATTGATAATATTTCGTCCCCGGAAATTAAATCATTGTAGTTATTTGTATAATTTTTCCCGAGTTGCGCTATTAAAGGCGCAGCGATAATATATCCCTTCCTATCCGGATCATAAGTTCCGAATTTTGCTATTCTTTTTCTAAGACTATTGGATATGCTTTTTTGGGATACTATAATATTTTTGCTCGCGAGGGTGAAATAACCAGCAATAACAGGGGAATTTTTATAAGGCGTGAAAACAAGATGCGTTGCAGAAACACCCTGTTTTGCTAATTCGATTGCGCTATTATGTAAAAATGATTCAACATCAGCGTTTAATGAACAAGAAAATTGGGAGAGAATTTCTTTAATTTTTTTCTCTCCCAATTCATCAATCATATCTTTTAGCGAAACTATTGAATATCCAGTGATCATTACTGTGACTCTCCAAATATCCCTTTAATCTGATCTTTTTTTAATTCATGGCAAGTCTTTGATAACCTGACGTCTTTGCTCTGTTTCTTTTTTGCGTTTTCCAATGCAGATACTAAATTCCTACTTAATTTTGCATCTTTAATTATAACATTTTTGTAAATGCTCTTAGTCGCCATTATATCGCCTCCTTACCACTATTATCCCCATAATACGCTAGCAAAAATACATTCCAATTTTCTAACCGTCGCACAACATTATATGCCATTTCAGTTATTTTAGCCACTCAATTAATTACCATTTATATACACATAAATATAAATATCGAATTAATTTTTACTTCAAATTGTATGATTTTCATCATCGATTCTATATATTTATATATTACGACATTTTTTTCTTTTTGTCTGTAGGAATATACTATTGAAAATGTATATCCATTGTATTCTAGAGAAAACAACATTTTCCTTCTAATAAATTCAGTAATTATAATAAAACTAACCAAATTATTAAACGCAAATAATAAGCGAACTTAACCCAAGCCAGCAAATAAATCCAGGCCTTTCGGCATACAGTATAATTAAATATGATCCTTGCCTTGAACAAGGCCGTTTTTAGCTGTATTCTTTATTTATTAGATTTTTATGATAAGCATTTGCTCGAACGGTTCATATGATATTTAAAACTGATTCCACTGCAAAAAGTGTATTTATACACTATATACCGTAGGGGAGACTTTAGTCTCCCCTACATTTAGGCGTTTCAGGGATAGTCGGAGACTACAGTCTCCTCTACGAGTATAAGTAACTGGGTTTTTGCAGTGGAATTAAAACTAAATAGGTGGTGTAAGTATTGAATCGAAAAAAAATCCTGGTTTTAATGGGTGGTATGTCTGAGGAACGGGAAGTTTCTCTGCGCAGCGGCAAGGCAGTATTGGATGCTTTGTTGACTTTGGATTATGAGGCGCAGGCTATAGATTTCAACAGCTCAACCATAAAGGACATTATTGATTACCAGCCTGATCTGGTTTTTATCGCCCTGCATGGAAAATATGGAGAAGACGGTACGGTTCAAGGATTACTGGAAAGTCTGCAGATCCCCTATACCGGTTCGGGAGTTGCGGCCAGTGCTATTTGCATTGACAAAGTATTGAGCAAAAGAATTTTCAGCTCTGAGGGTATTCCCAATGCCGCATTTAGAATAATTCAATCCCATGACTTGGACGATCCTGCCGCCCTCCGGCAGCAACTCATAGCGAATATCGGACTGCCAATGGTTGTTAAAGCTGCCACTCAAGGTTCAAGTATCGGAACTTATATTATAAAAGATGAAAACGAAATCCTAACGGCAATAAATCAGGCTTTTAAATACAGCCGGGAAGTATTGGCCGAAAAATTTATTGATGGCCAGGAATTGACGGTTGCACTTATCGGCAATAATGAACTGCAAGTACTGCCTCTAATCGAGATAACTTCGGCCAATGATTTTTATGATTATGAGTCCAAATATACCCAGGGCATGTGTGACCACATCATTCCCGCCCGGATAGGGGAGGAAAGTCAGGCAGATATTATTTCCATCAGCAAAAAGGTTTACAAATTAATGGGCTGCAAAGGATTTGCCCGTATAGATTTTATGCTGGCTAAGAATGGTCAACCCTATGTTTTGGAAGTTAATACGGTTCCGGGTATGACCGCAATGAGTCTGGTGCCCGACGCAGCCAGGGCCGCCGGGATAAATTTTACAAATTTGATAGAAATTATCGTTAATCTGGGGCTTGAAAGCAATTATTAAAGCAGGAACTTGTTCATATCTTAGCGAATTCATAAATTAAATTAAATTCCTAAGGGGTTTTTTCTATGACAAATTTTTTGCCTGCAGGAATAATTAACGAAACGATCAGCGATATCAACCAAAAAGCTAGAGAAATGAAAACCTATCTAACTGAATCACGTCTGGATGAATTAAAAAAAGCCTTGGATGAATTGGAAGAAATAGCACTTGATTTATGGGTTTTTATTGAAAGATTTCAATGTGAACCGCTTATTTATACCGGACCGGGAAAAACTGATGAAGTAATCAAGCGCCTGGAGTGGGCGTTGGCTTTTTCCGAAGAAGACTTGGAACAAATTCTTAAAACCCTTAACTACAAGAAAAAAGCCTAATTTTCCTCAAAATCTATTACAATAAAGATGTCTTGGAGATTTTCAAGGCATCTTTAAGCTTGTGTATAATATATTAAACTTTTGTTGTTTTATTTAGATATTTGTTTAGATTGGAGTTGATTATGGTTTTTAAGTCATTATCTTGCTGAACATAATCTTGTTCTTATTTATTAAACTATTGTTTAGGGCTTTTTCTGTTATTATTTTTTGTTTTGACAATAATTAAGGAGGGAGTTTATGAATAGCGATAAGAAAAATATCAGTAGTTCAATTAAATTACTAATAATAATTTTAATTTTAGGGGCCTTTTCGATTTTCTGCAGTTATTATGTAGACTGGCTATGGTTTTCTTCGCTTGATTTTCAAAACGTTTTTTCCATAACAATATTAAGTAAAATACTTTTGTACACAATTGTTTTTATATTGGCTTTTTTATTTATATGGCTGAATTTACAGTTGACCAGAAAATTTAAAAACAAAGAAGAAACTCCGCCGCCGCAAATCGATGTTGATAATGAAGTTATTTATCTTCATCCGGAATCTTCTCCTTGGCAGCGTTTTCTGGAAGGCAAATATTCCCGTTGGACATTTATTATTATCAGTATCGTTGTGGCTTATATGGTAAGTGCTGCAACTGCTGACCAGTGGATTGTGGTACAGCAATTTATAAATCGGGTCGGATTCGGCAGCGTTGATCCAGTTTTCCATAAAGACATCGGTTTCTATTTCTTTAGCCTTACGTTTTACCAGTTTATATATCGAACCCTAATGTTGCTGTTGGTATTATGTACAATTGTTATAGCCGCTTTGTATTTAGTTGGTTCAACTTCGGAACTGTTTGCGCTGGATTGGAAAAAGTTTACCCAGGCTAAAAGTCATGTGGCCATATTGCTGTCAATCATATTTGCTTTAAAGGCCTGGGGTTATAAGTTAGCCGCTTATAATATTCTGTTTTCTTCCAGCGGCGTTGTCTATGGTGCTACTTACACAGATATTCACGCCCGTTTGATTATGTATAAGGTACTTATGATCATCGCTTTGTTGGTTGCTGTTGTAATTTTGATAAATCTTTTTGCCAAAAAGATGAACTGGGTTTTATACAGTATAACCGCCTGGTTCGTAGCAGCAATACTATTGGGCGGTATTTATCCGGGCCTGACCCAAAAATTTATAGTACAACCGGATGAATTCAATAAAGAAAAACCTTATTTGGAACGGGCCATAGCCATGACTCGCGATGCCTATGAACTTGAAACGGTCACTAACAAGGAATTTAAAATCGATTACGACCTGACCATGGATGATATCAATGATAATCGTGCTACGGTAGATAATATCAGATTATGGGACTGGCAGCCCCTGCACGATACTTATAAAAATCTGCAGGAATTGCGGCCTTACTATGTTTTTAATGATGTTGATATAGACCGTTACACAATCGACGGACGTTATAGTCAGGTAATGCTTTCCGCCCGCGAAATGGAGGATATCTACAAGAGTACGGAAATGAGTCCTCAGGCCAAGACCTGGATCAATCAGCGGCTAATGTATACGCATGGATATGGAGTGGTCATGAGTCCGGTTAGGGAAATTGCACAGGAAGGCTTCCCCAGATTCCTTATTCAAGATATACCCCCGGTCTCCAATGCCGATTTAAAAATTACGGAACCAGCCATCTATTTTGGGGAAAAAACCGATACCTATGTTATCGTTAACGGAAAACAAAAAGAATTTGACTATCCGGTAGGAGCGGAAAACGTCTATACCAATTATGAGGGTAATAATGGCATTCGTATCAATTCCTTCTTGCGAAAACTACTACTGAGCTGGGAGTTAAAAGACTATAAAATTATCTTGGCTACCAACATAACCAACCAGAGTCAGGTGCTTATGAACCGCAGCTTGTCAGAACGGGTCAATAAAATTGCTCCTTATCTGGCTTATGATGGTGATCCCTATATTGTAATCAATAGTGACGGGAAACTTTACTGGATGCTGGATGCATACACGTATTCAAGCAAATATCCTTATTCTCAGCCCTTTGATGGCAACGGTCATAATTATATCCGCAATTCGGTAAAAATTACCTGCGATGCTTATACCGGAGAGCTGAAATTTTATGTGGCTGATACCCAAGATCCGGTTATTAAAACGTATCAGAAGATATTCCCCCAATTATATAAGCCAATCGATGAAATGCCGGATGGGCTTAAATCACATATAAGGTATCCGGAAGATTTATTTAGTATTCAGGCCGACATTTACCGTAACTTCCATATGAGCGACCCCTGGGTTTTCTATAACAAGGAAGACAGCTGGATAGTTCCCCAGGAAATTGTTGAAGGTGAAGAGCAACCGCTCAAACCATATTATATAATCATGCGTCTGCCGGGCGAGGAGAAAGAGGAATATATATTGATGATGCCTTTTACCCCCAACGGACGCAACAATATGATTGCCTGGATGTGTGCCCGCATGGACGGGGATAACTATGGCAAAAAACTGGTTTACCGTTTCCCCAAACAGGAAACCGTATATGGTCCCATGCAGATTGAATCACGTATCAATCAGAATACTGAGATTTCCAGCCAATTGGCGCTGTGGAATCAGCAGGGTTCAAGTACCTATCGGGGTAATATTCTGGTAATCCCGATTAACAATTCCATCTTATATATAGAACCGCTTTATTTGCAGGCCAAAGCCAGCAAGATGCCGGAGCTGAAACGAATCATTGCCGCATATGGTGATACGGTGGTAATGGAAACGAGCCTGGAAAACGCACTGGTAAAAGTATTTGGCGGAGAACTGACCCAACCGGTGAAACCAACTACTCCAGTTGCAGGTACGGATACCGAACTCAGCGCCAGCACTCAAGAGTTGGCCGGTTTGGCACGGCAATACTATGATGAGGCCAATAATGCTATTAAACGTGGTGACTGGGCCGGATACGGGGAAAAAATCAAACAGCTGGATGAAGTATTGAAAAAACTTGAAGCATCAATTAAATAACTACTTATGTCAGGCTTTTGGGGGAGGGAATCAGAATGTTGCAAAAAATAAGTGACCGTCTGCATTTTCTAATCAGTGAAACGGGTTTCACTTATTGCAATTGCATAGTGGTTGAGGATGAAATTCGTGCGATTTTGGACACCGGTGCCGATAAAAAATCGATTGATTCCATTCACCCTGAAAGCATAGACATGGTTTTGAATACGCATCACCATTATGATCATACCCGGGGCAATCAATACTTTCAAAATTCTCAGTTGTTTATTCATGCACTTGATTATCCTCCCTTGTCATGCAGGGATGATTATATCCACTATAATTCCATTGATAGGTGGGAAAATTTAATGCCCAACTATGATTATAACGAAGCGGCTATTTTGATGGGGATCGAGGAAGCTGATTTGGAACGCAATCTGAGGGTGGATCAGGTGTTGAATAATGATCAAGTCATTGATTTTGGCCGCACCAAAATGGAGGTTATCCATACCCCCGGCCATTCCGCCGGGCATTGTTCATTCTGGTTTCCTGATGAAGAATTTTTATTTACCGGCGATATTTGTCTTACCCAGGCGGGACCCTGGTACGGGGAAATATATGCTAACCCTGACGATATGGTCAAATCCATCGATCGTTTAATTGCATTAAACCCGCCCCGTATGACTTCATGCCACATAAATGAAATCTGTTACGACAACAAAAAACGTTTGACGGAATTCCGCGACCGCATTAATAAACGTGAGGAACGTATTTATAAATCGCTCAAAAAACAGCCCGTTGATCTGCACCAACTCGCGGAACAAAAACTGATTTATCGTTTGCATCCTACTCCCTTTGTACTCTTCTGGGAAAAATGCATGCTGTTAAAGCATCTGGAATATTTGCAGCAAAAAGGGTTGGTTGAGATGGTTGATAATGGAGTATACAGGGCTTTATAAGGGGAGCAATGCAGGTATGACCAGAGAATTAAAAATCGTATGTCTGGGAGACAGCATTACCTACGGCTGGCCGTGGGGTCCTGAAGTCTCCTGGACCACAATGCTGGAAAATGTAATCGCCGGACGCGTGATTAATCGCGGTATACCAGGCAATACTACAACCCAGATGCTGGAACGATTTGATAAAGCCGTATTAAAAGCAGATCCCACCCATTTGATTATCATGGGTGGGATCAATGATATTGTCTGGCAGGAAAGCTTTGATCGTATTGTCTGGAATTTACGTTCCATGGCTGAAAAAGCTGCCCAACATAACATAAAAGTTGTATTCGGCATGCCCACTGCCGTTGACGATGAATATATTGAATTATTGACTCAACGCATCAGGGACTGGATAAAGGAGTATTCAGCCCAACAGGACATCCCGGTGATTGATTTTGATCAGGCGTTTTATGATCACGACAGAAATATTAAAACCGAGCTTTTATCCGCCGATGGAGCGCATCCAACCAAGGAAGGTTACCAAGCAATGTTTGCACACATAGATACCTCTATATTCGAATAATTCAAAGTACAGGAAGGAGCTTGCCTATACTAATGCCGGTACTTCTTCTGCAGGCAGGGGAACTACCTGCAGTGATATTTCATCACCGGAAATCTTACTGACCTTCATATTGGCAATATTCTCCCCCTTGGCGTCGCTGTAGCGGGCAACAATCCGGGCGGCGAATTCTATCTGCGCTTTATCATCAATTCGATTTAACCTTAATAAACCCAACGGTCCGGGACGATCAACCACTTTTATCAAATAATCTTCCTCTAGGGCCAGCTTCTGCAGCTTTATATTTTCGTCATGGTTTCTGCTAATTACCAGCAATTGATCCTCATTTATATATAAATGCCGGCCTAATTTTAAAATTTCAGTATCCGCAGCTTCGGCATCAGGTTTCAAAGCCAACAGCATTTTCAGCCGCCGGGAAAAATTCTCCTGGGTCAATAGACACCCGCCGGCCGGGCTGGGGTAATCCTTGATCCCGTAATGCTCAGCCAGCTGCATTTGCCGAGAACGACTGCGCCCGCTGATATCCAGCAGGCGGCTGCGATCTACCCAACCTTCTGTTTCCGGTATGGTAGGTGCAAGCAGCTGTGCCGAAAGAGGCCTCAATATAAGACCCGGTTGACCGGATAATTTATTTACTACCTGCAAGGCTGATTTGTTCTGACTCATGGGACGTTGACCCAGAACTTCTCCGGAAATAAGAAAACTGGCATTGAATTCCTGCAAATATTGGCTGGCCCGTTTAAACATATAGCCATGACAGTCAATACAGGGATTCATATTCTTGCCATATCCATAAATAGGTTTTTTTAATACATCCATATAATCAGGACCGATGTCCAGATAATGGAATTCAATCCCCAGATCTTTGGCTGCCTGCTTGGTTCGTTCCTCCGCGCCAAAAAAAGGGGTTACAAAATTGATACCAATTACATCGACTCCTTGGTCTTTGATCAAACATACCGCCAGTTGTGAATCAAGACCACCAGAAAAAAGGCTGATTGCTTTCAAGTTCTTAACACTCTCCTTTATCCTGGAGATAATCTTCATCATTCCAGACTTTTATTCCGTGCTTTTTTAAAAGGGCAGTGGTTACACCGTCGCCTGATACCAAGTGACCGGAAAAACTTCCGTCATAAATTTTTCCGACCCCGCAGGACGGACTGCGACGCTGCAAAACCGCTTCATCAATACCGGCCTGCTTGATTATTGCCAAAAATTCTTGGGCACCTTTGATAAAGCATTCTGTTACATCTTCACCTGCAGTATTTATAACTCTGGCCCGACCGGCCAGAACGTCTTCACCCGAACCACCGACGATTTCGCAGGCACTCCGCGGCGTCGGCAGACCACCCAGTTGTTCCGGGCACAGAGGCAATAGCTGGCCTGCCCGTAGTTCTTTTATGAATTTCTCGTGCCTGTTGTTGGCACCGTTGTATTTGCAGTTTATTCCGCATAAGCACCCGCTTACGACTCGCATATAAACACCCCCAGCCTTTTTATAGTATATATTAATCCCACTAAATTCAAGCTGCAGCAATACAAAAGCATAACTATATTAACAAAGTAATTGCGTAATTCATATTGTAGGTTAAGAAGGCAAGGAATCGGAGACGTTATTATGCAGCCTGATTGGCAAATAAAAATCAGCGGTGATGCTAAATTACATGATAATACCCTGCTGGCCGGCAAGGATTTGATAAAAAAACTCGATCTGCCGGCAAAACAAGTTATAACATTGCAATTTGGCCAATCCCGTTACCCGATGAACCTGGTAATTGATCCCCTATTGCCGGCTGACCACTTGAAAATCAATCCCGCTGTTTTAGATAAAACCGGACTCCGCAATAATAGGTTTTATACAATTAAATACAATAAGCAGAGCATACGTGTCGGCCCTTATATCGGCATTGCCGCCAATTTAAAGCCGGACAAAAAGAAACCCTTTGGAGGACAGACATTTTTTATCCGGCAATTGATTGAACAGGCCCAAGCAATGGGAGCTGTTTGTTTTGCTTTCAGTTTACATGATATAAAATTTTTACAGGCACAGATTCGCGGCTTTACCTACATCAATAATGTCTGGGAAAAAAGATTATATCCGCTGCCTGATGTTATCTATCCTCGCAGCAATGATGAAATAAACCGGTATATTTTGCGCCGCAAACTGATAAAAATGGGAGTACACTTTTTTAATCCGCCGGGAATAGGCAAATGGGGAACATATAATGCTTTACTAAAAAACCCCAGGCTAATAAAATATCTTCCCGTTACACATCTGCTCAATAATTTCAGTGAACTGGATAAAATGCTGCATAAATACCACCATGTTTATTTAAAACCAATTACCGGCTCACAGGGCAAAAATATAATTCGAATTAGCCAGAGCAGGCACCCCGGAGTATATGAATACCAGTATCAAATCAAACAGCGCCGGATAAATGCCAAAGCCAACAATCTGAAGGAACTGGAACACCATTTGCTATCATCTATGGGCAAAAAACACTACCTGGCCCAGCAGCAGATAAATTTACTGCGCCGGGATGGATGTATAATGGATCTGCGGGTCATGACCCAAAAAAACCGCACCGGAAAATGGCTGGTTACCGGCAAGGCATTTCGCATTGGAACAGTTGGTTCTATAACCAGTAATATTTCAGGCGGAGGTAGAGTTGGCGATATACAAACGATGCTAAATCTTTACTTCAACCGAAAACGGGTAGAGGAAATTATTAATGAAGTTGACTTTCTGGCCTTGGAAACTGCCCGCACCCTGGAAGACAGATTGGGCCCTATAGGTGAACTGGGCATAGATATCGGGGTTGACCAAACCGGAAAGATATGGCTGATTGAAGCCAATCTGAAACCTGCCCGCAAAATATTTACACTCATTGGAGATTATGAAACCAGACTCCTTTCCGTGCGCAGACCGGTTGAATATTGTATCTACCTGGCCGGCTTTTAATCCAAATCATATTATAAATGAGGATGATTAAAATAGTTATGAAAATTACTGTTCCCAAGCGATTTTTCCAAAACTTGCAGATTGAACCGGAGGCCAATATTACGGTCAGAGCCGGCATGATATCGGTGCCAAGCCGATTGGAAATAAAGCGCGATCTTGCTCAGCCTTTTAAACTTTCACCTGATTTGGCCCAATTCTTACATGTAAAAAAAGACCGCCGAATGCAAATACGTTATGATAAAAATGAAAATTTGCTGCAAATAGGCCCATTTATTGGCATACTCGTTAATGGTCTGCCCAATAAAAGCGAATATAATCCCAAAAGCCTGCAGGCGGAATTAATCTACCTTAGCGAGATTGGACAGAATATGCCGGCGGAAATCTTCATCTTTACTCCTTCCTGTATTGACTGGCCAAGCAAAACTACCCGGGGTTATGTTTATAAAAGAATTACTGCCAATAACGGTGTCTGGGTAGAATCACGCTATCCGCTGCCCGATGTCGTATATGACCGGATCCCCAGCCGGGCGATAGAAGCACGCGAAAATATTAAATCTGCCCGACGCAGACTAATGAAAATAGAAGGGCTTAAATATTTTAACCCGTCATTTTTAAACAAATGGAAGGTTTACAAACTGCTGATTGCCAACGAGGACTTATCACAATACCTGCCTGAAACCAAACTGCTTAATCGGATAAACCTTTCCCATATGCTGGATGATCACAAGGTCGTATTTATAAAACCATCCAACGGCAGCCTGGGCAAAGGCATCGTCAAAGCCCGGAAAGATAAAAATACCGGGCTCATCAACGGTCTCTTCGGGTTCCAAAGGATCCGCCGCATCAAAGCTGACAGTGCAGAACAATTCCTCAAAAAAATAAGCTCGATAACCAAAAACAAGTCATATATCGTTCAGCAGGGGATAGATTTGATCAAATATCAAAATTCAACTTTTGATTTGCGCATCATTTTTCAAAAAAACGGTCAGGGTAAATGGATGATCAGTAAAAAATTTGTTAGAGTAGCGGCACCAGGCAGCAGCATAACCAATCTCAGCAGCGGTGGCAGAACTGAGCGCAGCCGTACCGTTTTAAACCATATATTTAAATTTGATAAAAATTTAATTGCCGAAAAAAATCGAGAAATGCTAAAGCTATGTGAGATGATTGCAGATACGCTGGAGCCAAATAATGAAAACATTTTTGGTGAGTTGGGCCTGGATATTGGCATCGACAAAAACGGCCGGCTCTGGCTGATTGAGGTAAATTCCAAGCCTCGCAAGACGACCCAGAGTGAAATGTCCCAGAAAATTGTTTACAATACATTTCACCGTCCGCTGGAATATGCAGTATATCTGGCCGGATTTAGAAGCTCCAAAAACTGAGGCAAATTTATTGGTTATTTGTAAGGGCAAGTGTTAATATTGAAAACAAATTAAGTTAATTTATATGAACTTGCGTTCATAACAATAATGGTACAAATAAAGGTATACGCCGATTCTTGCCGAATAAGAATTATAAAATAAAACTTTCCCATTTGTAAAGAGTGGCCATAAGGAGGTTTTTACAATGAAAAAAATAAATAGAATTGGGGTTTTAACCGGGGGGGGAGACTGTCCCGGCCTTAATGCTGTAATAAGAGCAGTTACCAAGGCTGCTATTATAGAGTACGGCTTGGAAGTAGTGGGTTTTCAGGATGGCTTTAAAGGAATGGTGGAATGTTCCTATCGAATGTTGGATCTTAAGGCTGTATCAGGGATTGGTCATACCGGCGGAACAATTCTGGGCAGCAGCAATCGTGACAATCCCTTTAATTTTCATCGCATAGTGGATGGACAATCCCAATATTTTGACGAATCTGACCGTGCGATTGCCAATCTGAACAAACTTGGGGTTGATGCCCTGATTGTAATCGGCGGAGATGGCTCATTACATATAGCCGATCAGTTTTATCGCAAAGGGGTTAATCTGGTAGCTGTACCCAAGACCATCGACAATGATCTGTCGGCAACGGATGTGACTTTTGGATTTAATACTGCCGTTAATACAGCTTCTGAAGCCCTGGATCGTCTGCATACGACGGCTGAATCACACCATCGGGTAATGATTTTGGAAGTAATGGGCAGATATGCAGGTTGGATTAGTTTATATGCCGGTATATCCGGGGGTGCAGACGTAATTTTAATCCCTGAAATACCTTATAAACTGGAGTGTATTATAAATAAAATCCACCAGCGCTACGAACAGAATAAAAAATTCAGCATTATTGTGATAGCTGAAGGAGCTCTTCCGGCAGGCGGAGAAATGGTGGTGCAAAGATTGGTGCCGACCAGTCATGACCCAATTCGCCTGGGCGGAATCGGTAATAAACTGGCGCAGGAAATTGAAGACAGCAGTGAAATAGAAACAAGAGTGACCGTTCTGGGACACCTGCAGCGCGGAGGAATGCCAATACCATATGATCGTATTATTTCAAGCCGTTATGGGGTTGCCGCCGTGCATGCAGTAATGAATGAAAAATTTGGTCATATGGTCAGTCTCAGAGGCGAAAAGGTTGAAACCGTTCCCATTGTTGATGCCATAAAAGAACTAAAGAAAGTCGATCCGCAAGGAGATTTGGTAAGAACTGCCCGTGCTTTGGGAATTACTTTCGGTGATCGCTGAAATTAATTATAGATTTTTAAATACATAAAATGGGGGGATGAACGAAGTGAAAAAAATTGCGGTATTGGGTGCCGGCATTATGGGTGCCGGTATAGCTCAGGTTGCCGCTCAGGCAGGTTTTGAAGTAATTCTTCGTGACCTGCAGATATCCCTGGTCAAAGACGGAATGAAAACAATAGCTGATAATATGACCAAGCTGGTTGAAAGTAACAGCCTGCAAGAAAATCAAATCCCCGGGATTTTGGATCGCATCCATGGCACGATCGATCTTGCTGAGCTTCATGATGTTGATTTGGTTATTGAAGCCGTAGTTGAAAATATAGCTGTAAAAAGACAGATATTTGCGGAATTGGACAACATATGTCCGCAGCATACCATTCTCGCAACCAATACATCGTCTCTTTCTATTACTGAGATTGCAGCTTCAACCAAGCGACAAGACAAAGTTTTGGGCATGCATTTTCTTAATCCTGTTCCCTTCATGAAATTAGTCGAGTTGGTTCGCGGTATGGAAACCTCAGATCAAACGGTAGAACTGGCTCGTAATTTTGTCGATAATATTGGCAAGGAAAATGTGTTAATCAATCGTGAAAGCCCTGGATTTATAGTCAACCGTATATTGCTCCCGTATATTAATGAAGCAATCTGGTTATATGCCGAGGGTACCGATAAAGAAGCGATAGATCAGGCCATGATTCTGGGAGCCGGCATGCCGCAAGGTCCTCTGCAACTGGCTGATATGATCGGTCTGGACAACCTTTATAATGTAATGCTGGGTTTTTACAATGAATTCAAAGATCCCAAATATCGTCCGCATACAGTATTTTCAACCATGGTAAGAGCAGGTTACTATGGCAAAAAGACCGGTAAAGGTTTCTATAATTATTAAAGCCAGTAAAATAAAAGGGGAGGGGATTATATGACTTTTAAAGCCAAAAATTCCTTTGGCGCTTTATATGGTATTATCGTTGGCATTTTAATTTTTGGATTTACGATCTGGGGCATACATTTTTCTCTGGGTGCTAAAGATAGTGCGCTTAAAGTGCTGCTGTACATTCCTACATATTTATTTCTGGTGGTTTATATTTACCTGGTTCTTGGAGCATTAAGATTAAACTACAAAGTAACTGATGAACATTTTGTGCTGGTATGGGGCGTAGCCAAAAAACATATTGCCTGGAACGAAATTGATGAAATCATTCAAGTCGAAGGAAAAAGTAATCTTTTCCCGTTTCTTTCTATGACCTGGCCCGGCTACATTGTCGGCCTGTTTCAGCTCAAAGGAGTAGGACCGGTGAGAATGTATGGCACCCATGCTAAAGAAGGTTTCTTATATTTAAAAACCAAGCGCGGTTTTCTGGGTCTCACCCCACAAGACAATTCTCTGGCTAATATGATTGCAGAAAAGACCGGCAAAGAAATTCAAGTATTGGATATGGAAACGATTCCGATTGAAAAAAGGGGTCACGATATGCACAAGGACCGCTATTTTATGCTTTATACCCGGCTCAATAATATATTTTTGGTGGTATTCGTCCTTTACGTGGCAATATTTTTCCCTAATTCGGGAGCAGACCGGCTAATAATACTTCTGGTAGTCTTGGCCATTGCGCTTTACTTATTTAACAATGCCAACGCCAAAAGGTTATATCAGTTCAGTCAACAGGGAGGCTATTTCACCCTTTTAATCGGTCTGGCTGTTACCGGCATATTCCTAATCTTATCAGTTGTCCAGATAAGCTTTAGTTAAATATTTAAACTATTATTATCTGAGAGTTTTGCATAATTCAAAAAATAATGTAATATGTCATTCTGAGCGCTAGTGAAGCTACCTTAATTGTGACCGTCAGGTCATATATGTAGTCCTCGTTGGGGGAATCTCGCAAATGTCGTAGATCCGCCGACGCTCAGGCTGCGCTGCGCTTGCCTTCCGATCACTTTCGGCACTAGATGCCATATGGCATCGTCGCTTCGCTAAAGCTCAGGATGACATTCTAAAAGCGACATGGCAATATAAAAATAATCAATTATGCAAAATCCTTATCTATAAATATTTTAAGTCCGGTAAATGAAACCGGACTTATTTTTCTCTACAGCGGCTATTGTTTACCATATATTTTATTATGTAAACTATGTGACAACTGGCTATTTTATTCAGGCAGGGATATAATATTATTTGATTTATATTAGGGAAGGATTGTTTAATATGCAATTAGGGATCATAGGAATGCCATCGGTTGGTAAAACTACGATATTTGAACTGCTGAGCAATCAGCGTGATAAAACCAATAGTCAGGGCAAGGCCAATACAGCCATTGCTCGTATTCCTGATGTACGCATTGATAAGTTAAGCACAATTTTCAAGCCCAAAAAAACCACTTATGCACAGCTGGAATTGGTAGATATACCGGGCTTGGTTCCGGGAGTGGAAAAAGGCAGTCACGTGTTTCTTGATTCGGTGCGCAAAGCCGATGCATTACTGCATGTAGTCAGACTTTTTCAAAATGATGCAGTTCCATATATTTATGAAAACATCGATCCTATGCGGGATATTGAAATGATCAGTTATGAGCTGTTGCTGGCTGACCTGGATCTGATTGAAAAAAGAATTGAACGGATTGAGACCAATAAAAAAAAGAATCAGATGCTCAAAGAACTGGAGTTGCTGGAGCGTCTAAAAACCTTGCTGGAAGACGAAAAACCTATCTCTTCATTACAGCTTGATCAGGAAGAGCAGCTTATCATGAGTACCTACCAGTTTTTGACCAACAAACCGCTGCTCATATGCTTAAACCTGGGTGATGATGATCTGGCCAGTCTGGATTACATGCAAAAAAATGAAATTGCTGAGTATTCAAAAAACAACGGCATTCCCGTTGTTGAAGTGGCCGCTACCATTGAAAAAGAAATCTCTGAACTGGATGAAGATGAAAAAGAAGAATTTTTAAAAGAGCTGGGAATTAAGGAAAGCGGTTTATTGAAAGTCAGCCACAGCATGTATCAGAGGCTGGGTTTGATATCCTTTTTTACGGTGGGAGAGGATGAAGTCAAAGCCTGGACAATCGAGCAGGGAACCCCGGCCCGCAAGGCAGCAGGCAAAATCCATTCTGATATTGAGCGCGGCTTTATTCGTGCTGAAGTCGTTGAATATAATGATTTTATTGAGCTGGGCAGCATGAATGCAGTGAAGGAAAAGGGCCTTTTCAGATTGGAAGGAAAAGAATATATTGTCAAAGACGGAGATATAGTTCATTTTCGTTTTAACGTTTAATGATTGCATTAAATTAAGGCCAGACTAACTAAATCAGACTGTCAATAAAGTCTAAAATCAACAGAGCGAGCAAAAAAGGCGAAGAGCAAGGCTTGCAAAAAGTCCGTAATTGCTATTCACCTTTTTTGACGCTCTGAGCGGGAGTTGAAATAAATCCCGCTTTTTTGCGTTTATTTTTGTCTGCACTTTGTACCCGATAAATACATAATATAAATTATCAATTACCATCCCGAGGTGCAGCGATGAAATACCCGAACAACAAAGTATTAATAAAAATTCCTCCCCAGCTGGATAAAATTTTTAGCCAACAAACCAAACTGCAAATTGGTCAAAATCAGCTCAGCATACAAAGACTGGCAGATAAAATAATAGTAGATAAATCAATCAAGTCAGACGTAATTCAAATATCCAGACAACTGCTCATGCATGACAATTTAAATGCTTCATCTAAAGTATTTCATCAGCTAAATTACCGGTTAATGCCTGATAAAACCATAAGAGTCGGCCCCGTCGTTGGTATATTGATAGCCGGCAAAGAAAGTGCAGGTTCCCCTCCGGTTGCCCGCAGAGCCCGTGTATATAAAGAATTAAGCCAAAAAGCAGCCGCTAAAAACATTTTCTTGTATTTCTTTTATGCAGACGATTTTGATTGGCAGCATCGGTTGGTTAAAGGTTTTATTTATAAATCAGGATCAGGCAAACTACACTGGCATAAAGCCGCCTTTTGTCTCCCGGATATTGTTTATAACCGAATTTCATACCGTTACAAAGAAGAAACTGAGGCAGTACAAAATTTTATGAGCAAAGCCCGTCAAGCATCAATTTATTTATTTAACAGCCGTTTTCTTAACAAATGGGAAGTTCATAAAAGCCTGTTTAATAATCTCCAGACCAGGGAGTTTGTGCTTGAAACAGATTGCTATTCTGCAGCAACACTAAAAAAATACCTAAATAAATATAATGAATTCTTTATAAAACCTACCGCCAGCAGTGTAGGTAAAGGGATCATAAAAGTGATTGCAAACCAGCCGGGAACAATTGATTATTTTCAGTGGGGTAAATCATCAAACTGGCAAACTTGCCATTCTTACGGTGAATTATTTAATCGATTGTCAATCCCTGCAGGAGACAAATATATCCTGCAGAAAGGAATCAAACTAGCCAGCATTGGCAAGCGGGTATTTGATATCAGAGCCCAGGTTCAGAAGGACGGTCAGGGAAAATGGCAATTTACCGGAGCAGCGGTCAGATTAGCAGCAGTCGGAAAATTTGTTACCCATGTTCCTAACGGCGGCAGCAAAAGAGATTATCATTTAACCATAAATGAAGTATTTGGTTCCGGCCCGATAACGGAGGGATTGGATAAACAATTGAAAAATATTTGCCGGCATGTTCCCCAGGCTTTGGAAGAAAGTTTAGGCATCAATCTTGCCGTATTATCTATTGATATAGGTATCGATCGGAACGGCCATATGTGGATCATAGAAGTTAATTCCAAACCGGCCAGTTTTGATGAAACCGCTATTCATAAACGACACCTTGAACTCCTGACCGATTACTTTTTATTCAAAACCAATTTTGTTATTCAGTAACAAAGTGAGGTAAAGTATGATATTTAAGTTTATTTACCAGAAAAACTCCACCGGTGACAGTATTATAAAATACTTCGAAAAATCCTTCTCAACAGTTGATTGCTACAAATTTGAAATGAAAGGACAAAAATATAACGAAATCATCGCCGAGCGCGGCAAAGAAAATTTTAACCTGGTTATAAATGATATAAAAGCATTAATGAACTGCCTGGAGCGTGAAAACTGCAAGGATATTTTAGCATTAAACGATATATTAACTGATTTTTCTGGATCGAAATTGGCAAACAAATATTATGAAATTCTCTTATTTAACATATCAGTTATATCGATCAATAGAACGGTTGCGGGCAAAACGAATGTAACTCAGAAGTATATAAATGAAAAACAAGTTCCCAAAGTTTGCGAATTAGCTAAAAAAACGTTAAATCTCCTGGGGCTTGATTATGCAATGATAAAAATTAATAGCACTGGAGGACAGAAATTATCAGTAGCTGGAATTAACGCCTTTCCAGTCATAAGAGATAAAGATCTGAAGGCGCTGCTTAGCGGAATTGAGGAAACAATAAAAAATTATACTAACCTTTTTAATAAAAGACCAGAAGTAAAACTTGGAGCTGACCCTGAATTCATGATTGCCAACAGTCGTAATGAAAAAATGATCCCGGCTTCGGAGTTTTTCCCCCGGGAAGGCACAGTTGGCTGTGATAATATTCGCATCCCCAGACGCCAGCAAAGGCCGATAGGCGAGCTCAGACCCCAACCCGATATTTCTCCCGTAACACTCCAGGCCAATTTAAAATCCTCGCTTGAAAAAGCCAATAAACTAGTTCCCTACAAAAATATAAAACTACTGGCCGGGAGTCAGCCTTTTCCGGGTTACTCAATCGGTGGACATATCCATTTCAGTAATTTGACTATAAACAGCCATATTTTAAGGGCGTTGGATAATTATTTGGGATTGCCAATATTTATGATTGAAAATCAAAATACAGCCGTAAAAAGACGCAACAAATACGGCCATTTAAATGATTTTCGCCTCAAGGATTACGGCGGATTTGAATACCGAACCCCTGGCAGTTGGCTGGTATCTCCGGAAATAAGCCTAGCCGTTCTTTGTTTGGCCAAATTGGTCAGCAGCAACTATTTATTTTTACGGCAAAATTTTTTCTTATCAGTTAAAGCTCACCGTGCTTTTTATAGCGGTGACACCCAGTATTTCAGAGCCCAGTTTGATGACCTTTGGCATGATATAAAAAAGTTGGATGACTACAAATCTTATCGTCAGGAATTAGATATAATTCCGCTTATGATCCGGCAAAACCAAACCTGGGATGAAAATGTGGATCTACGCAAAACCTGGCATTTAAACAGAAATTACAGCAAGAAATATACAACCGGCAAAGCCAGCACCATATCATCATCACATCACAGCAGTCGCATAAACACTCAAACATCAAGCCGACGTTCATACAGCAATGCACGATCTAATTTTCATGCCTCAACCACAATTACATCTTATCAGTCCCAGGGAGCAAATGTTCGCTCAGTACCTTTTTAATAAACTTATAAATCTCGATTAATTTTAAGTTTCAGGCAATTCCCTATTTGTTTTTTGTATTCTTATAATGAACATTATGTAAACTAGTCCGCGGATTGCTTTCAATGACTATTTCGTTCTTTTTCTTATTCCGGTTCCCTGTTTGCTGTTGCTCTTTACTATTAGTACAAAATATTAATTCCCTGCTTGAATCTGCCAGGCCGTTAATGAAGTTCAAAAATGTTTCAAATGCAATATTTAAGCAAAATAGTTTCAAACTAGATGATTGAAACATATTTTCAAAACAAATTTGTGGACTTTTGAATCGTTATAATCAAGATTTGCCGCTGAGGCTTCTAAATGGCTCGTCAGGCTTATTTAGTTCATTTTTGATAATTTACTATTCGTTTGCTATTTTAAGGGGCTGAAAAAGGCACACATTACTTGGCGAATATGGGTACTGGAAGATAGATAGTTATTATTAAGGCTTTCAGACTTTAAATAGCTATCTATTTGACTCTACCAATCATTGCCGGTAAACAATAACTGCCCGCTGGCAGAATAGGCATATACTTTCATCGCGGTTGACATATCTTTATCGGTTATGACGTACCAGAGCCTGGTTTTTTCGCAATCGATTATCTGGGCTGTTTTTTCTATTAAAGGTTTTTGGATTTTAATGTTTTTTGTATCGATATTGGCTTTAACTTTTATAGTGGCGATGTCTGGGTTGTCAATTTCGCCAAATAGGACTGCCAAGGTAAGGTCAGTATTACCTTTCCTATTTTCACTCTCAAGGACGAACCAACACCAGGACAAGTCCTGGGTGTCTTCCTTTACCGCTGCCCCGCCGCCCCTAATATGCTTCCACCCAGTGAGACCGCGTTTCTCATAATTAACACAGATGTTACTGGACTCATTCGGATCACGGTAAAAGATCAGCACGCCATCTTCCACCTCCGCACCATGCAGGATCTCTGCGCAGCCTATGTTGCTGCGCGCCATTGCTTCATGCGGAGTAAACACATAGATCTCAGTCCAAAAATAATAGGCCGCCGCGAGGATTATGATTACGGTTAAGCCAAGATAAAGCAGCTTTTTCATTCCCCTACCATCTCCTTTTCCCGGTCATCTGTCCCGATACTGTAGCTGTGCTCTTTAAATATTTTCTTTTTTAAATTTTAAGATAAATCTTCCTTAAGGTCCCTGGTCGCATAGGTTAATATCTATCCTTTAACAGATAGCGTTGGATCCGCCGTCTACCGGAATTGTAACACCGGTGATGAAATCGGAGGCAGCGGAGGCAAGGAATACAGCCGCTCCTTTGAGATCCCATTCGCTGCCGAATCTGCCCATGGGGTTTGCTTTTTTTATTTGATCTTTGCCAATTCCGGCGAAATGTTTCTCGGTCATATGGGTTATAAAGGGGCCAGGGGCAATTCCGTTCACGTGGATGTTGTAGCGGGCCCATTTTACTGCCAGATCCTTGGTAAGGGTAATAACTGCGCCTTTGCTAGTGTTATAGGCAACAGCATTCTGAACTTCCGGATAAGTTCCGCCAAATCCAGTGGTGGAGGAAATGTTTATAATCTTGCCGCCGCCTTTTTCTTTCATGATCCGTGCGGCCATGGCGGAAAGCTGGAATACGCCAGTCAAATTTACGTTCATAATCTGCTGCCATTTGTCCATGGGATAGTTGATCGCATTTGCACCCCAGGTGATACCGGCATTGTTGACCAGAATATCTACCGTGCCTAATTCTTTCACGGTAGCGTCAATCAGGTTCTGGCAATCTTCTGCTTTGCTGGTATCGCATGCTACCGGAAGAGCCCGTACGCCAGTCTGAGCCTCGATTTGCTTGCATAGTTCAATACATCTTTCAACTTTGCGTGCTGCGACCACGACATTAGCGCCGGCTTCAGCCAATCCAAATGACATCTGGGCACCCAGTCCAATTGATCCGCCGGTTACGATTGCTACCTTGCCCTTGAGGCTAAATAAATCGTTTACATTCATTCTCCAAATCCTCCAATCTTGATACAGAATCGCATTATAATAAATATAAGACCATCTCGATTTGGGGCTCGATTAATCCCCTATTTATCTCCTTTAATTAGAATTTCCGTGAACGAATCAGTGTTTAATAAAATGCTAACATTATATTTGGAACATTTCAACAATTCTTCTTCCAACATAAGGGTATTTTAATAATATAACCTAATGCAGATATTGTATTGGCAATTGGTTCTGTATAAATAACGGAATAGTATTCTTCATATTTTTGGCTTATAGGAATTCTACTCCGAATAATTTTGTTATGTACAGCAACAATTATGTTTTCATATAAATATTTGGATTAACTATGTATGCTTGTCTAGCACATTGCACCTTTTCTTTGAAATACGCAACAATTAGCTAAAATCAAAGACATGAATATGGTATACTTTTATTTGTCAACAAATGGTTATTTGTTTATGATTTCTATTTGTCTAAGGAGGCACTTAAAATAATTAATTCCATTAAACACGAAATCATGAATTTCATAATCTCATCAGTTTCAATAGTATTAGTAATATTTTGTTTCGAAATTGCTGTCTTTTCAGGCTCTACGTACAAGTTAAGTAAATTTATAGTAGATCAAAAGCTTATACAACTCGGGCTTATGCCGGAACATATTTTAAATAAGCTAATAATAGGTACAGGCCCAAGCTACTCATATGTCTCTGTTAATAAAGCATTGTTTATTTTGCTTAATTTAATTTTGGGCTTTATTACTTTTAAGCTAATTTGTAAAAGAGGAACGAA
>JAAYCZ010000296.1 GCA_012729495.1 Syntrophomonadaceae bacterium
ACAAAAGGAACGTCCCTCTGTTGGCTCTGTTGGCTTAGTTGTGCCAGTATTTTCGATCCAGGCTACGGTATTGCATGGCTTCGGCCAGATGTTGGATTTTGATATCCAAGGAGTTATCCAGATCAGCGATGGTACGAGCTACTTTAAGAATTCTATCATAAGCGCGGGCGCTCATTTTCAGCCGGTCAAAGGCATTTTTCAGCAGCGCTTCGGATGCTTCATCCAAGCGACAGAATCTCTTTACATCAGCGGGACGCATCTGCGAATTGAGCTTAAATTTATGCCGGGCAAAGCGATTTAACTGGATTTCCCGGGACTGCAGCACTTTTTCCCGTAGGGAGGCAGAGCTTTCGCTGCTGGAATTGGTACGCAGCTGTTCGAAGATAACGCGTGGCACTTCCACATGCAGATCCATGCGATCCAGCAGCGGTCCGCTGATCCTTCCCAGATATTTTTGGATTTGGGGCGGGGTACAGGTGCACTCCAGATCAGAGCCGTAAAAACCGCACGGGCACGGGTTACAGCTGGCCACCAGACTGAAATTGGCCGGGTAGGTACAGGTGGCCTGCGACCTTGCTATGGTTACCAACTTGTCTTCCAAAGGCTGACGCAGGGCTTCCAGTACATCCCGATTAAATTCGGTAAATTCATCGAGAAAAAGTACACCGTTCTGAGCCAGGCTGATTTCTCCGGGGCGCGGTATCCGCCCGCCGCCGATGATGCTTGCTGAAGACGCATTTTTATGGGGAGCTCTGAACGGGCGTACCGAGATAAGAGGATGCTCAGCGTTCAGCAGACCGGCTACGGAATAGATGCGGGTGGTTTCCAATATTTCTTCCCGGGTCATGTCCGGCATGATACTGGGCATACGGCGGGCCAGCATGGTTTTGCCGCCTCCCGGAGGACCGATCAGCAGAACATTGTGAAGTCCTGCTGCAGCTACCTGCAGTGCTCTTTTGGCTGACTCCTGGCCTTTTACTTCGGCAAAATCCGGCGCAACATCGCTGTCGGTGAAGTCTTCGATGCGTTCGTCACTTACCGGTTCCAGTAACTCACTTCCTTCCAGCCAGGCAATTACTTCCTGCAGACTTCCGGCCGCCAGGGAGCGGGTCTCATGCACCAGACCGGCTTCGCGGCAGTTGGCGGCGGGTACGATAAAACGAGCATCCTTTCCGGTTCCCATCAGAGCCAGGCTCATAGGCAAAATGCCTGGCACCTGCCGCAAACTGCCATCCAGGGATAGCTCACCGGCAAAGAACAGGTTTTCTGTATAAACGGCATTAATTTGACCGGAGGCCAGCAGGATACCCAAGGCAATGGCCAGGTCAAAATGACTGCCCTCCTTTTTCAGGTCGGCCGGAGCCAAGTTGACGATAATTTTGCGGTTGGGAAATTCATAACCCGAGTTTTTAAGTGCAGCTTTGACTCGTTCCCGGGCTTCTTTTAAAGCAGCCTGCGCCAGGCCGATCAGTTCAAAATTGGGCAGGCCGTTCTGGATATCAACTTCGACTTTGACCGGGACTGCCTCAATGCCGTTGATTAACAAAGTGTTGGTGGTAGCAAGCATGATTTTCTCCTGACCGTTTTAATATATATTCGCAATCATGAATGTAAAATCCTGCCATAAAAGAAAACAGGGGCCAGAAAAAACACCCAACAGAGGGACGGTCCTTTCACCCAACAGAGGGACGGTCCTTTTGTTGGCCTGTTAAGTTATCGAGAGGCCAACAAAAGGACCGTCCCTCTGTTGGGTGTTGGGTGCTGTTGGGTGTTGCTAGGGCAAAATTAATTGCTATTAGCAGGCCAATAAGAGTACAATAAATGAAAACATGAATGATTATTAAGCTTTAGGAG
>JAAYCZ010000297.1 GCA_012729495.1 Syntrophomonadaceae bacterium
AATGTGTATTATCTAAAAAATCATGGATTTAGGTGTTCCCCATTTGAATTCAAAAAATGATACTCAATGTTTTTTTTAGCATCACCCCAGAAATATGCAAATGGAATATCTTCAACTTCTACCATGAATTCATTTCCATCTTGTAAAATTTGTATATTGCTACAATTCTCGTTGTTAACAACAAACAAATATGCGTTTTTATACGGCGCACTTCTTAAATCCATGCCACGCTCATACATGGGATATGTTCTCAAGAACCTACATTTATCACCTTTCTCATCAAATTCTGCATAGCCATATTCGTGGGCTTGATATTCATTGCCAGTCATATAAATAACCAGCAATTTGCCTTCCAGATGAATAGTATCAATTATTTTTACGTCAACATCCTTATCTAATTCTTTTGTAATAACATCATAGATTACTTTATCTGTATTGGCAGTTTCTCCCGTACAGCCTACAATGGTTATGGACAATATTATCGCCATAATCAGAAATAACGATTTTCTTACCATAAGTATGTTACCCCCACATAAGTAATACAGTTCACTTCACTTTACTTTACCGCCATTTTTCATTAACTCCTTCAAAACCTATCTCTAATTCATAATTATACACAATTGGCCTGGATTTTGTTAATTAAACTTAACAGCAGGGGCTGGATATATTATGTTATTGGGCGATTATTTAGTTCATTATGAAGACAAATATAGCCCCTGACCTGGCTCCGGATTATGCGAAGCGACGATGCCATGTGGCATCCAGTACCGAAGCGATCGGAAGGCAAGCGCAGCCTGAGCGTCAGCGGATTTAGACTCTTCGCTATCGCTCAGAGTGACAGTATTGCATAATTTTTGAATTATCTATTTTAATCCCCTCCCTTTTTATTATTTTAACATGTCATAAAATAATATATTAAATTAATTTACATAATTTGCTATAATTGTATCAGATAACAGTTCAGTATGACGGATTGAATTTTTATCGTTTTTAGTAGAAGTTTAAGGTTGATTTCCTATATGTTATATTATAAATACTCAATCACGAAAGTGATCCAAAGACTTGACTCAGTAGGAACCTTGCTGCAAAGCAGGGTTCCTGCTTTTTTATTCATTTCGATTGTATTTCCCATCCACTGTTGCCAAAAAGTATAACACCCCACCATAAGTTAACCCCTACCCTTACACAAAAATGCAACCCTGCTGTTCACTCTGGCGTAACAAAGCTATGTGAACCAACACACAGGCAGGAATAGAATCAACCTGTGTTTGCAAGATTTTGTCGGCGGGTTTTTGCGAAACGCTGCCTGTATTTTTGCTTTTTTCGGAACAGGAATCGCATTATTCAGGCATTTCTTTTTCAGAAATGTTTCACGTGAAACATTTGTTTCAGTAGCGGAATAGATTTTATTGATTCCTGCTATAAAACCAGCGAAACCGACAAGAAAATACCGAAGGCTTGAACCTTCGGTATTTTCTTGGCTTGATATTGGGCCCCGGAGCCAATAATCTTTATTTAATATACTCGTTACTGACCAGGATCTTGGCGCTGGTCGGGGTGTTTGGCTACTTGACAATGCTTTCTAAACAATCGGTTATAGGTTCTTCGCCGGTATACTTTTTATAAAAACCGTTATTGCAAATACGCAGGATAAAGTCCTTATCAAAAATTTAGCCGCATTTTGAGAAACCGCATTGGGCACATACTACACAGCCGCTCTCATGATTAACCGGGCTGCCGCAGTCTGGACAGGCATTTTCCGCGGCAAGTCTTGGCTGGGTGTTGCTTGGTAAACTCCGCGCCCCTAAATTTTTTCCCGGTATGGGGTTGGATGTCGCCTGACTTCTAACCATAATGCCATCGTCCCGGTACTTTTTTATAACCTTGGCGATAGCATCCGGACAGGAGGTAACATTGACCCCTTCCCGACGTATACAGGCAGGACAGCGAATGCCCTGAATCTGATCGATAATCGTATCGGTAGATACACCTGATCTCAAAGCCAGGGATACCAAGCGCGCGGTGGCTTCTGACTGGGAAGCACAGCCTCCCACCTTGCCGGTGTTGGTAAATACTTCGCATATCCCCTGATCATCAGCATTCACATTGACATACAGATTGCCGCAACCCGTTTTTATTTTTTCGTTTACTCCCAAGGTCACCGATGGCCGGGGCCGGGGCAGAATCGTATTGGCCGCCGGAATAAATGGAGTCCTGGGTACAGGTGTTACCGCCGGCTCAGCATCTGCAATCAGTTTAGTCTCGTTATCGGTCTTGGTGCTTGTCCCCACCGTCAGTACCTGTTCCTCCCGGCTGCCGTCGCGATAGATGGTGATCCCCTTGCAGCCATGCTCATAAGCAAAGATATAGGCTTCATATACATCTTCCCGGGTGGCGGAATTAGCAAAATTGATGGTTTTGGAAACTGCATTATCGGTATATTTTTGGAAGGCTGCCTGGATGCGGACATGCCAAACCGGATCGATTTCCTGAGCCGTTACAAAAATATCCTGTACCCACTCCGGCACCTTTTCCATCCCCTGGACGCTTCCGGTTTCTGCAATCCGCCGCATCAATTCCGGGGAATGAAAGCCATGTTTCAGGGCTAATTGTTCAAACAATGGGTTAACCTCGATCAAGGCTGTTCCATCCATGACCGTTTTCGTAAAGGCAATGGCAAAATGCGGTTCGATTCCGCTTGAAGCCCCGCATAGCATGGAAATCGTGCCGGTAGGAGCGATAGTTGTCAGGGTAGCGTTGCGCAGCTCTATTACTCCGTCATAAATGGACCCCTTGTAATTGGGGAACAAGCCCCGTTCCAAGGCCAAACGTTGAGATTCTGTCCGGGCTTCAGCCAGAATAAATTGCATGACCTTTTCCGCACACTCTACCGCTTGCTCAGATGCATAAGATATACCCAGCTGAATGAGCATGTCCGCAAAGCCCATTATGCCCAGGCCGACTTTACGGTTGCCTTTCACGGTTTTATCTATAATATCCAGGGGATAGATGTTTGCATCGATTACATTATCCAGGAAGTGAATTGACAAACGGGTCAGTTTGCCCAGATAATCCCAATCAATTACCGGTTGGCCTTCTTTTTGAGTAATCACAGCGTTGAGATTGATTGAGCCGAGATTACAAGCTTCATTGGCAAGCAGCGGCTGCTCTCCGCATGGATTGGTTGCCTCGATCATGCCGATGGCAGGAGTCGGATTGGCAGCATTCATCCGATCGATAAACACCACGCCAGGTTCCCCGTTTCTCCAGGCGTGGTCGATGATCTCAGCAAACACCTTGCGGGCTGACAGGCTTTGCACTACCAGTCCGGTATTGGGATCGAGCAGATCATAGTTTCTGTCCTCCCTGACTGCATCCATATATTGATCGGTTACGGCAACCGAAATATTAAAATTGGTTATTTCCTGGTTGTCTTCTTTACAGTTGATAAACTCTAAAATATCCGGGTGATCCACCCGCAGGATGCCCATATTGGCACCGCGCCTGGTTCCACCTTGCTTTACCGCCTCGGTGGCCGCATTGAAAACTTTCATAAAGGATACCGGGCCGGAGGCTACTCCACCGGTGGTACGCACGGTGCTGTTTTTGGGACGCAAACGGGAAAAGCTAAAGCCGGTTCCCCCTCCGGATTTATGTATAATGGCAGCGTTCTTGATCGCATCAAATATATCTTCCATACTATCTTCCACCGGTAGCACAAAACAGGCACTCAACTGCCCCAGGTCACGTCCGGCGTTCATCAGGGTTGGTGAGTTAGGCATAAATTCAAGGTTGGCCATGATATTATAAAATTCTCTGGTCAGCGCTGCTATTTCTTGCTCATTTCCGCCGAATCTTTCTTCTATCCCAGCCACCACACCGGCTACGCGATAGAACATGTCCTCCGGGGTTTCACAAGCTACCCCGTTCTCCTGTTTCAGGTATCTTTTCTCCAGGACAACCATAGCATTGGATGTAAGCTTTGCCTTGGGCCAATCTGCTGGAACAATTGCGGTCATTTTTTAAAAACTCCTTCATTACCGTTTTTGTAAGCCCATTTCTTGACAATGGTCTACATATTGTGTTTTTTAATTATATCGATACAACATATAGTAGTCAATTGTTTTTTGTCCAGGCAACCGTGGGGGTTTTTTTAAGGATGCGGGGGCCGATTATCCGGCGGTCGTATCCTTGGTGACTTTGAGTTTGAGGGGGACAAAAGTAAGATGAAATGAGATTAATAAACAGGATAGCATCGGGATTATGGATTGGGTTATTAATATATTATACAGCTATAAAAACCAGAACCACCAAAGAGCACTGAAAAAGTACATGTTTTATCATCCTGAGGATCCGAAGACGACAAAACGACGATGCCATCTGGCATCTAGTGACGTAAGCGATCAGAAGGCAAGCATAGCGCTGCCTGAGCGTCGGTGGATCTCAATTTAAGTGATTTTTTCGGCGGCCTGGAACCGTCGAGAATACTGAACTATTATATAGCTATAGAATTCAAGTTAGCCGTTTACCCTTAGTTTAAACCAATAATCAATAGAATTATCACCGTTACCCCAATCTGCCCGAAGTATAAAAACGTATTCCCCGTCTTCTTTAGGAGCCAGCATGGTATTTTTATTTAAGGGGTAGATTGCGGGCGAATTATTTTCATCCAGCAGGTACAATTCATACTCGGGATTGTTTAAGCCGGGTATGGCTGCTGCTGCGAAGACCAATTCGGATTCCGGTTTGACTATGTTTGGCTCCAGTAAATCAGTGTGTTCCTCATTCATCCCAAACATGGTATTACCGATAATACCCCCCGGTTCCCCGGTAAAATTTGAGTCTCCCTTGACCCAGGATAATTGTCGGTGGTCAGATCGTATCTCCAACTTGGGGTAGTCTGGCGGATATTCAAAATCATCAATACTTATTGCATGCAAATTCTGGGTTGGCTGGTTAGGGTCAGCAGCAACATCACTTGTTCCCGTTCCCATGTTTTGTTCATCGCTATTTTTGTGTTCACCGCTATTAATTTTTTCGTTTAAACTATGGTACAGGAACCTGGTTTCAGCTGCGTCTTTACAATTAATCATAATTATTTCCGGTTTTGATTGCCGCTTAATAATAAGAACCGGTTCGTTGGCGGAGCGCAGAAACAGTAAAGCCTTGTTTTTATCTTCCAGTTTAAAATGGCCTTTTAAAATCGGGCCCAAACCAAGGCCATTGGTTCTCAAGGACAAGGGTGGAATTTTATCGGCTAAATTGATCTCTTTAATATCCTGGTAGTGAATGCTGACCCCGTAAGCTCCGCTTACCGTAAACTGCTCATTTCCCAGTTCAAAAGCAGGCGGCAGGGCCGTCCAGGTTATACCAACAGCAACCGAGATAACAATGGCCAGGGCAATCAAGATACTCTTTTTAGAAGAACTATACGCAGAAAGTTGAGGGGTAATTTTCCGGGCTTTAATTACGGTATTATAGATGATAATAAGAAACAGGCCGATTCCCACTTCTGTCCCCCAGGCAAACCCGGCCTGTTTCAGTCCGTAACCCAAAAGCGGAGTAAAAGCTGCAATCATCAACTGCCGACCGATAAAATCGCCCAGAGCTTTGGCATCTATTTGTTCTTTTACTTCACGCGGTGCAGTATTATATCCGGCGATTAAATTATAGGCTTTGAAGTATTTTATAGATACACCGATAAAGAAAATCAGCGCACATACTATAAGATTAATGACTAACTCCGCCATATTCTCTCTCCCCTTTTCATATTGATTTGACATACGTAAATGAGATTTTATATTTGCAAAAACTCTTTCCTACCCACTTTTATATATTGACTGTATATGGGTAAATGAAACCTAGTTACTTATCTAATTATATGCACACTTCCGCCAAGTACTTACACCATCTTATTTATCGTTTACCATCATCAATTTTAGATACAATGACTCAAAAGTAAAATGAAATAAAAAAAGCCGAGATATTATCTCAGCGAATGTTTAAAATAATGGTGCCCGAGGCCGGGGTCGAACCGGCACGAGGGGTAAACCTCGCGGGATTTTAAGTCCCGTGGTGGCAAATTACGTTAACTAACGTAAATATCCCATTTATTTATGTTTATGCCTGTTCCATTTTTTAGCCATTTATGATTTCTGCCCTCATTTTGTTCGTTTCTGAACGTCAACAATTTTTTAAAAAAAATCTGCCGTGGGTTAAAATGTGGGTCAAATTAATTGGCCCAACCAACCGATTTTATTATTACGCGAGGTTCATCAGCCACCTGTAAGCAGTTCGTAATTAGCAAATCGGCATACAATAATAATGGCAGTTGACTACACTTAGTAGCCAACTGCCTTTGCCGCCCTATATCTTAAATTTCCTTTTGAATGAATTCCCCGTCCGCCAGTTCATCTTTCAGCAATTCGTACAGATAGGCTGAGCTTTCCCGGTAAAGACCGGTATCTTTGTTTAGTAGCTTTTCACACAATACCGACTTGTAAAAAATGCTCATGGCTTCTTCAATTTCAATCGCTCTGTCTTCCACCAGATAGCCAATGATGTCCTGGGTCACACCCTCAATCAAAGCATTGACGACATCCATCTTAGCAGCCCTCCTACGTTATTGGTTTGAGATAGCGCAGTGCTTTCTCGGTATGAAAGGAAATCTGCTCTGAAAGGCGTTTATACTTCATTCCTTTTACTAAAGCATCCATATCTATAAACCCATTTGTAAAAGTCCGAAATAATAGTGCTAAATCATCATTAGCAACCGGTCCTGTAACAATGTCATATTTATTGTCATGATTGCATTCAGCACTGTCGTACTCAGTAAAATCCCTGTTTCGATTATTAAGTACAAACATCGCCCATTCTTTTGACGATTCCGCAAATGCCTTTATGTTAAGTTCGGATGAAACGAAAGCGTCATCACTCAGTTCCCACATCGTCACATAAGGGTGGCCCCCATAAATATAAGCAACCCGTTTTGCCATCAACTCAGCCTGCTCTTTTAACTCGGTACAATAAAAACCTCTGCCGAAATCCTTGAACGGTCTGCATTTCCGGAGGTCAATTTCTTCAACAAACACATTGGAACCATGATATAAAATCATGTTAAAAGCCCTCCATGGTTCTTGCACACCACAACAAGATCGTCAATGGTATCCTCCAGACTAAGGCAATGCTGGACTTCATAATGATCCTTGATAAACGCTATTCCTTTGTATTTATGCAAATAGTCGAAGGCTTCTTTCTCGCTTAACCCGAATTTATTAGCAAATTCGTTAACGCAGGCTACCATAAAATTTATGACATTCCTTCTTTGTTTTGTAAGCATTAGCCTCCTCCTTCCACACGATATAATTATCATTGTATTCTTGATTAACTTCTTAGTCTAATAAGCACACAGCGATGTCCTCTATAATTTTATTATACCAATACAAGCTGTATGAGGTAGGAGAACATTGTCGGCCAACAGTATTGATCATCCTTCATAGCGGAACTGCCTCCTTCTTTACCTTGGCGGAAATCAAACGATGCATAGCTTTTTCGGTTACTAGATCAACTTTATGGCCCAGTAATTCTTCAAGTTCCAGCTTAAGCCCCACCAGATCAAAAAGACTTCGATCCTCTTCAAAATCAACCAGAAAATCAATATCACTGTCCGGTCCTTCTTCTCCGCGGGAAAGAGATCCGAAGACTCGTATATTTCCGGCGCCATGCTTCCGGGCAATTTTATATATATGCTCGCGCTCTTTTCTTAAATCATTTAAGGTCATACTCATGTTTTAGCGCCTCACTCTTCATGGCCGTTTACTCCGAATACTCATACTCAACACTGATTGGGGGGGAATTGTATTTCGAGTTCATCATAATTTTATCTAGCTCTATCTTACCCTCATTATACTTTTTACCGCCCTTAGCAGTATATGCAATTTCTGCCCGTAAAACTTAACCAAGTTTGAACTATCCGGAACTCCCGGATAGTTCAAACTTTTCTAATCAATAGCCATCATATATCTATTTATAATACCCGCTCCATAGTTATTATCTTCATTTCGCCTTACTCCTTCAATACGCTGCACACTACTCCACCGATTAGTACAGGTACACTAAAATCCCATAACCATGGCTTGTCTTAGCCTACCCTATAAAAATCATCACCCAGGCAATGTAAATAATAATCGCTAATTGCAGTATCATCCATATTTGGATAGGTCTCTTTTAGACCATCCGCCATTGCTCGCAAATATTGCTTAGTGGGTATATTAGCCGGACGTATCTCAGCATTGGTAAATGTCAAAATCTTATAGCCATCTGCTTCACCTAGCTCGAGTTCTCCGATATTCCGGCCATTTTGGCGAGTTTTTCCTGAGTAATCTTTTTTTCAACCAGGATTCCTTTCAGCCGATTGCATTCAGCTCTTGAATTCACGTTTTAGCTCAAAGCAGAATGGGTCACTCCAATATAAGCATGACAATTCATTATCAGCACATAAGACCAAAAACAGATTCCGTAGTGATAAATAAAATAGCTGAATTTTTATGTGGTTCAAAATGTGGGTCAAAAGTAAAATGAAATAAAAAAAGCCGAGATATTATCTCAGCGAATGTTTAAAATATGGTGCCCGAGGCCGGGGTCGAACCGGCACGAGGGGTAAACCTCGCGGGATTTTAAGTCCCGTGCGTCTGCCTATTCCGCCACCCGGGCAGTGTGGCGTTTGAGATTTAAGTTTATGGAGGGCGGGACCGGATTCGAACCGGTGAATGGTGATTTTGCAGACCACAGCGTTAGCCTCTTCGCCACCCGCCCAGATTTCTCTCACGCGCAAAAACAATTATATCAACTTTAAAGCCGCTTGGCAAGGCAAAACTATGCATTGTTTTTAATTCAGCAGTCAGCCGTCAATCAGCAATCAGCAACAGTCAGCAGTCAGCAACAATCAGCAGTCAGCAACAATCAGCAATAAAGTCATGTTATCACTCATCAGAGATAATGTTATCCTTTCCCCGTGAGAACTGGATAGCAATTTTCGTTCCATTTTGTTGAGTAAAGCTTTTTCGCAGACCAACAACGGGAGTATAAAGTGATTTTCATCTGCAAATAAAAAAGCGCTGCATCTGCAACGCTTGATTTCTTATGGAGCGGAAGACGAGATTCGAACTCGCGACCCTCGCCTTGGCAAGGCGATGCTCTACCACTGAGCCACTTCCGCATCTTATGGTGCCTCGAGGCGGACTTGAACCACCGACACGCGGATTTTCAGTCCGCTGCTCTACCAACTGAGCTACCGAGGCAGGTTGGCTGATTTTCATAGGAAACGCCTTCGGCGCCGCAATGAATATTATATATTTCGCCTGATTTCGTGTCAAGTCCTATAGGAACTTGCCGGTTTCAAACGACTTAAGTTAAGACCGCCGTCTCAACTTATCATCTAATTATGGCGAAGCCGATGGGATTTGAACCCACGATCTTCGGCGTGACAGGCCGACATGTTAACCGCTACACCACGGCTCCGCAACGAAATTTATTATATCATCCGTATCCTCACTCGTCAACCTCTGGATTAAATTTGGATTGATTTTAGCCGATTTTAAAGCATGCCCCGAGGATCGGGACATGCTCTGGATTGTCGTTTATTGACGGCAACTATTTGCTCTTCCAAAGGCCATGCAGGTTGCAGTATTCCCGGGCATATAAATTTTCATCTTCAATGGCGAATGTTGCTTCCGGTGCCTGATCGGGTTTGAGGAATTGGCGATAGGCCTTATCACCGGCAATCACCTGAATCCATTCGATATAGTGTTTTTCCAGCATCGGATGGACGTCGCTGCCAACTTTTACTTTAATGCCTCCATCGATCTTTTCAATGACCGGAATATGCTTTTCATATGCTGCCTCAACCGTATTTTCATCCTGTAATTTCATGGGCTGGCCACAGCAAACCAGTTCTCCCTTGCCTTCGTGGAGGACTTCAACAATGTTTCCGCAGATCTCGCACTTATAAATACCCAATTTTTTAGCCATTATGAGCACCTCCCATTCTAATATTAATAACAGCATACCCAATCACAGTATTTTACGTCAAGCCAAAATGCAGCACCAACTTGCCTGTTATCTACAGTTTATTGAGTGAGGATTTTGCATTAAGCGACTATTTAATGAATATCATCCTGAGCAAAGCCAAAGTGACGAGACCATTTGACATCTATTGCCGGTCATAATAAGGAGGCGCAACCTGTATGCCGGTGGCTCTTAAGGATTTACCGACGCTGCGGTTGCGCAGTGCCGGCCTTCTGATCGCTTTCGCGACAATGCCATATGGCTTCATCGCAGCACTAAAGCTTAAAAATGACATGTTGAACGCAAAGGCGTGCTTGACATGTATATAAATGATATACTGAAATCCATAAAATATTTTCTGACGGAGTTGAGAACATTGAAATATTTACTGCTGCTGGCTGATGGAATGGCCGATTATAAATATGATATCCTGGATGGCAAAACATTGCTGCAATACGCCCACACCCCCAACATGGACAGACTGGCGCCCTTTTCCGTGCTGGGTACCGCACGCACCATACCGGATGGTTATCCTCCCGGCAGTGACGTGGCCAACCTGGCGGTAATGGGCTATGATCCGCGGCGTTATTATACCGGGCGCTCACCTCTGGAGGCAGTCAGCTTGGGAGTTACCATGGAAGAACAAGATCTGAGCTTGCGCTGCAATCTGGTTACACTTTCGGATGAAGAAAATTTCGCGGAGAAAATCATGCTGGATTACAGCGCCGGGGAAATCAGTTCGGCTGAATCAGTCCAACTGATCGATGCTATAAGGTCAGCTTTGGGCAGCGATGAATTCCATTTCCATGCCGGCATCAGTTATCGTCATTTGCTCCTCTGGAAAAACGCCCGGAGCCGTTCGCTGCAGCTTACGCCTCCGCATGATATTTCCGATCGCAAAATTGGGGCTTATCTTCCCCAGGGCAATGACGGTCATATTCTGCTGCAATTGATGCAGGCCAGTCAGGCGGTTTTAGAACAGCACCCGGTCAATCTGGCTCGAATCGGGCAGGGGCTTAAACCTGCCAACAGCATCTGGCTGTGGGGTGAGGGAATCCGGCCGGCCATGGATAGTTTTGCTGCCAAATACGGTTTGCAGGGCTCGGTGGTATGTGCGGTTGATTTAGTCAAGGGGCTGGGCCTCTGTGCCGGACTGACCCCGGTTAAGGTGGAAGGTGCTACCGGGGCTATTAAAACCAACTTTACCGGCAAAGCCCGAGCAGCCTTGGATGAATTGAAACGTGGCCAGGATTTTGTTTATCTGCACATCGAAGCGCCTGACGAAGCCGGTCATCAAGGGGATATGCAGGCTAAAATCTGGGCCATTGAACAGATCGACCAGCATGTGCTGGGTTTGATTCTGGAAGAAATGGACGGCTTTGATGATCTGCGGCTGCTGATTATGCCCGACCATCCTACCCCCATTACGATCAAAACCCATAGCTCCGATCCGGTACCTTTTATGCTGTATGACAAAAACCACCCCCGCACCTCTTCCGCCCGGGAGTTTAATGAAATCACTGCCGGGGAGGGAATCTTCTTCGAGGATGGTTTTAAATTGATGGATTATTTTATTAACGAGCGTAACCTTTAAACTGATTTTCGGGGACAGTCCCCGAAAATCAGTTTTGTTACAGTGGTTTTCATATCGTCCCGGCTGGTGCTGGTCTGGTGCAAAATTGGTTTTTGTTCCAGTTCCCTGATGGCAGCCGGGATTTCTATGCCGGTATATTGGGAAAGCAGGGTCAGTATTTCAAATTCATTTTTGCCTTGCAGAGCATCCGCACCCAGCAGAGCTTCGGCCACGCTCGGGGCAAATTTGAACGGACTGGCGGTGGAAGCAATAATAGTCGGGGTCAGATCACCGCTCAGTTCAGCATAGCGCCGGTAAACACACCAGGCTACGGCGGTGTGCGTATCCAGCAGGTAATGATGTTTTTCCCAGACTTGTTTAATAGCATCCATCGTTTCGCGGTCACTGCTATAATCTGCCCAGAATAAATGCTGAATTTTTTGCAGCACGGCTTCGTCTACCTGATAGCTGCCCTGGTTATTGAGATCTTCCATCCATTGCCCTACTTTTTCAGCATCGTGCCCGGTCATTTCGTAGAGCAGCCTCTCCAGATTGGATGAAATGAGAATATCCATCGAGGGAGAAATGGTGCGATGAAATTCACGGTTGCGATCGTAATGTCCGCTGCGGATAAACTCGGTCAGAACATTGTTGGCATTGGATGCACAAATCAGCTTGTGGATGGGGATCCCCATTCTGGAGGCATAGAAAGCGGCCAGAATGTTGCCGAAATTACCGGTCGGCACCACCACATTAATGGAGTCACCGGCTTTGATATGGTTATCCGCGCAAAGATCGGCATAAGCGGAAATATAATAAACGATCTGGGGCAGCAGCCTGCCCCAGTTGATGGAGTTGGCCGATGACATGCGCAGGCCTTTTTGGGCAAGATCACTGATAAATTGCTGGTCGGCAAAAATTTGTTTGACTCCGCTCTGGGCATCGTCAAAGTTGCCTTCCACCGCAGCCACAAACACATTGCTGCCTTCCTGGGTGATCATTTGCCGCTTCTGAATTTGGCTGACACCTTCCCGGGGATAAAACACCACGATTTTGGTTCCCGGCACGTCCTGGAATCCAGCCAGGGCGGCCTTGCCGGTATCACCGGAAGTAGCAACCAGAATCAATATTTCCCCGCTTTCATTGGTTTTTCGGGCACTATATGTCAGCAGGTGCGGCAGGATCTGCAGGGCCATATCTTTAAAAGCCAGGGTCGGACCATGCCAGAGTTCCTGGATAAATGTTTTATTGTCAATCTGATGTAAAGGAGCGATGGCCGCATGATCAAAAGCGGCATGATTGTAAGCTGAATAAACACAGTTGGTAATTTCATTGGCGGTGAAATCATCCAGGTAATAAGACATCACCGTACAGGCCCGGGTCTGATAATCCTGGTGCTGCATGTCAGCAATATCCTGCGGTTTCAGGAAAGGAATGAAATCAGGGACAAACAGTCCCCCGTCCGGTGCTATACCCATTTTTACAGCATTGGCTGCGGAAATTGATTTATATTCTCCTCGGCTGCTTTGATATTTCACTTTTCTGACCTCCAGTTTAAGCCTTGTCTAGCGTTGGAACCGCGCCAGATTAAGATTTATTAAATATAACATATCTTATCTTATAAATTAAGTAAGGATTTTACAATTCAAAAACGAGAATGAGAATTATTTTACCATAATATAATTTTGATCAGATTTTCTGTGCATATCGGATTTAATTGGATAAGGCTTTCCGCTTTCATCAACAAAGGCAAATTATTTTCCTTACCCCATAATATATCTATTTTTTAAACAGTAATATATCGCAGCGGTTACCGGGGGAAATTTTAATTATGCAAAATCCTCAAGTCATGAATGAAACATAGTTTAAGCTGAAATCATTCTTTTACCGTTTTTCAATTGATGAAGGATTGGTATAATATGATTGGACAGCAAAGAAAGCAACGGATCCAGGAGGTATCTGCATGGGACAATTTATCGCTTTGATTATCATTTTAATTATTGCCAAACTGATCGTGGATCTGGTCAAAGAACAACTGAACCGCAACCAGGGCGGCCAGAAGAATGGTGAAGTCATCGACATCAGTGATTCGTGGGTGGATACCAGCAGTCTGCCTTACCAGAAGAAAGCCCAGATCATGAGCCCGCGGGAAATCGCTTTTTATCACAGCCTGGCCGAAGTACTGAATGATTCAGATTATGTCATTGCTCCCCACCTGCATATGTCGGAACTGATTACTGTGACTGATAATCCGCGCCAACAGGAATACCTGCAGCGTTTAAAGGAACGTAATCTCGATCTTACTATCCTGGAAGCTGTTACTTTCAGACCGGTGCTGGTGATTAATTTTGCCGAAGAAGATATTGGGCGCAAGCAACAATTATCCAACAACTTCACTTCCAAGGCAGTCAAGGCGGCCAATTTACCGCAGCTGGATATAAACCCCGGCAATCCTCCGATCGGTCAGGAACTGCTAATTGCGTTGCGCCGACAAGGTCTGACTATTTAGAAATTAAAAAAAAGTGATTTTCGGGGACAGTCCCCGAAAATCACTTTATGTTTTTAATTTGATTTTTAGGGACAGTCCCCGAAAATCACTTTTGCTGATTTAGAACAGTCCGAATCCGCCTTCGTCCATGCTGAGATAGATATTTTTGCATTGGGTATAATGATCCAGCATCATGAGATGAGTTTCACGGCCAATACCGGATTTCTTGTAGCCACCGAAGGGGGAGTGGGCTGCAATCTGGTTGTAAGTATTAATCCACATCCGGCCGGTCTCAATTCCCCGGGCTACCCGCAGCGCCCGGTTGATATCCTGGGTCCATACCGCACCGCCCAGACCATATTCGCTGTCATTGGCCATAGCGATGACTTCCTGCTCGTCTTTGAATTTGATTACACAAACTACCGGTCCAAAGATTTCTTCCTGGGCCACTCTCATTTTGTTGTTCACATCAGCCAGGATGGTAGGTTTGATAAAATTGCCCTTGTCCAGACCCTGTTCAGTAATCTTATAGCCACCGGTAATCAATCTGGCGCCCTCGTTCCTGCCAATATCCACATAGTCCAGGATTTTATTTACCTGACCACTGTTAATCTGACTGCCCATTTGGGTAGTTTCCTCCCAGGGCAGGCCGACTTTAACCTGGTCAAATCTATCTACCATGGCAGCCAGGAACTTGTCATAAATGTCCTCCTGGACGAAAACCCGGGAACCGGCGCAGCATACCTGGCCCTGGTTAAAGAGGATGCCCAGCAAGGTTCCTTCTACAGCTCTTTCCCAATTACAATCCGAGAAGAATATATTGGCCGACTTGCCGCCCAGTTCCAAGGTAGCCGGAATTATTTTCTTGGCTGCAGCATCGGCTATATCGTAACCGACCTCAGTGGAACCGGTAAAAGCCAGCTTGCGGAAGCCTTCATGCTCAAGCATATAATTGCCGGTGGTAGAACCCTTGCCGGTAACTATGTTGACTACGCCGGGAGGCAATACTTCGGCAAATATTTTCGCCAGCTCCAGCAGACTCAATGAAGTCTCGGAAGAAGGTTTGATAACTACCGTATCGCCTGCGGCCAGAGCGGGAGCAATTTTCCAGGCTGCCATTAACAGCGGAAAGTTCCAGGGAATAATCTGGCCAACTACCCCGATCGGTTCCCGCAAAATAATACTCATGGTGTTCTGATCAAGCATTACCGCCTTGCCTTCCCCGGTTCTGATGGCACTGGCAAAATAGCGGAAGTGATCAGACGCAAAAGGCACATCAATGCCCATGGTTTCCCGAATAGGTTTGCCGTTATCCAAAGTTTCGGTCATGGCCAGCAACCCGGCACGTTCATCGATCAGGTCGGCAATCTTCATGAGGTAAGCAGCTCTTTCCTGGGGACTGATATTTTTCCAGCTGTCAAAAGCTTTCCAGGCCGCTTTTACGGCCAGATCAACATCTTCCCGGCTGCCGTTTACGCAAGTAGCCAGCAATTCACCGTTAGCCGGACAGTAAGCATTAAAGGTCTGGCCTTCCTTACTGTCTACCCACTTGCCATCGATAAATAGTTTATAGCTTTTATCCATTGGTTTATCCATTAGCAATTCCTCCCTCAATTATCAATATCCAAAACATCATAACTTTTATAGCTACCAGGAGAAAATACCATCCTCCCCTCCCGCTCCTTAAGCGGGACGATATACACCAACTCCCCTTTAGAAATTCCCCTCCCCTCTTGCAAAACCAAAATCCACCTGCTGATTTAATATACTTGTCCTTATAGAGTTGCAATTTCCATGCCAGATCACGATAATACTTTCAATAACTGCGCAGGAACATTTTTCGGCCCTGCTTGAGCGACGTTCAGCACGAGGCCCGCTGCCTTTCCGGCACTGCCCCATGTAATATCTTGCTTAACAGTTGTTACAAATCGTGAAACAACTGTTAAGTTTTACGAATCATATATAAATTAACCCACCGGCATAAACTCAATTTTTTGATGGTATAAACGTTGAGGGCAGTCATCAGCCCTCTTCAGAAGGGGCAGGGCTCGAATACTAGCGCTATGCGGTTTTATTTAGACTCTCTGAGGGGCGGTTTGCCGATATATATGGTTTTAAGGCGTAGATTATGAAACTCAGGAAGTGCTGGCGTTGGGAGTAACTGTTTGCCGTTATGTATGGCTGAGGGAGTAATGGGCTAAAGAGATTATAGCTGTGGTTTCAATCAAAGGATTGTTCCCGGGAAATATTATAAAAACTCAATTTGCGATAAATGGTATTGCGGGATACACCGAATTCTTTGGCCACCCGACTGATATTACCGTTATGGCAAGCCAATAAGTCGATTAACTTCTGACGTTCATCCAGTAGAGCGGTTATACCTGCCGGCTCGGATCCATCATTATTACAGGGGGAAACAAATGATTTGCCGTTCCGGGTTGATTCTGTCTGCAACACCGCTATCTCTGCCGGCAGGTTTTCGAAATGCAGGGTCTGATTACTGGCCATGTTAACCATTTTTTCCACTACATTTTCCAATTCCCTGACATTACCCGGCCAGTTGTATTGCTGCAGGCATTCTTTAATTCCTGGCTCTATGAAATTTATGGGGGTGTTAAGTCGTTTGCTGATTTTTTCCAACAAGTAGTCAAAAAGCGGGGCAATATCCACAGGACGTTCCCGCAAGGGGGGAACCTCAACCAAAATAACATTCAAGCGGTAATATAGATCCTGGCGGAAATTATTCTTGCTGATTTCTTCCTGAAGGTTTTTATTGGTCGCACAGATTACCCGCGCATCAACCGGTATAATTTTGTCCCCTCCCAGCCGGGTGACCTTTTTTTCCTGTAGAACCCGGAGCAGGGTGGCTTGCTGATCAAGGGGCATATCACCAATTTCGTCGAGGAAAAGCGTTCCCCCGGCCGCCATTTCAAATTTACCGGGTCTGCCGCCGCGTTTGGCGCCCGTGAAAGCTCCTTCGACATAGCCAAACAATTCACTGGCAATCAGCTCCCGGGGCAGGGCTGCACAATTCAGGGCAATAAAGGGGCCCTCCCGCAGCGGACTGGCATTGTGAATAGCCTGGGCAAAGATTTCCTTGCCGGTACCACTTTCACCGCAGATGAGTACATTACTGTTATTGGCGGCAGCCTTGGCCGCAACCTGAATCGCAGCACGAATCTCCGGGCTTTTTCCCATAATATCGCTGAATCGGAAACTGGCCTCGGCCCCGCTGAAACGGTTGGCCAGGTTTTTGACCTTGTGAATCGGGTTGAAAAATATTACTGCCCCGTCGCTTTTACCATCGGAGTCTTTTATAGGTTTGCCGCTCACCAGACAATAGAAAAATCCTCTGGCCCCGAAAGCCTGCAGTTCGACATCTGCAAACGAACTGGATTTTGACAGCAGTTCGCTGATCTGGCGGGACGGCTCAAAAAACTCTGTTATACTGTGACCGAGCAATTGCCGGCCAATGATCTGTTCAGCGATCGGATTGACATGAGTAATCATAGCCCGTTTATTAATAATGATAGCCCCGTCTGACACGGTTTGAAAAATGTCCAGCAGGCGGTTATTGAGAATTATTAACTCCCGATTCTGACGTTTAATTCTAATCTGATCACTAATAGCTTCAGCCGCTGCCACCACCATCCCCAGGGTATGTAAATGAGCCTCCCGCGATGGTCCTGATAATTGTAAAACAGATATAATCTGGCCGTTATCGTTGAAAATAGGAGCGGCTGAACAGGTCCAGTTGTGAACATTATGGCAATAGTGTTCCGGTCCGGAAATCTGCATCGGTCGTTGTAGCTTCAACGCGGTACCGACACCATTGGTCCCGACTTTTTCCTCCATCCAGCCGGAACCGACAATCAAGTTAAGCTGCGAAGCATTGTCCAAAGTATCATCGTCTCCCAGGATATCCATTATATAACCCCGTTCATCCGCTAAAATTACAATGAACCTGGAGCCCGCTACAAATTTATAGAGCCGGGACATAAATGGATGAGCAATATCAATTAAATCCTGGTGTTGGCGGCACAGTTCTTCCACCTGCTGCGAATCCAGTATTTGGTGGCTGGTTCCATCCCAGGGATTAACCCCGGCAGCATAACACCTGCGCCAGGAATCAGCGATTTCACTTCGCACTGCACCCGGCTCAAGCTTCCCGGTGCTGATAAACTTTTTCCATGCCTTGATAATGTTGGCCATTGATCTTTCCCTTTCCACCAAGTGATTTTCGGGGACAGTCCCCGAAAATCACTTTGTACGTTGAATCACATTGCGGTCAATATTTATTAGCTCTGCGATTTGCTGGTTCGTTAGCACTGATTGAGTCTTCAGGGCTTTGATTAACTCTTTTTGTACCAGTTTATATTCCTTTTTGCGGAGGTCATCCAGGGCAAGATTTCTTTGCAGTAAAAATTCGCTGATGAAGCCCTTTTCCTGACCGGGTGAAATCAACGCCCTATCTTCTTTCCAAGGTTCTATGAGGGTTTCCGGGGAAGTTTCCCGGGAAAAAACCTCAAAAGCCTGCAGCGCAGATTTACGCTCTTCCCCAAACAGATCGAGGATCGTTCTGGTTTCGATTAAATCATCAAAACCTGTATCATCACGAATGTAAGTATTGTAGCTGCTCCATTTATACTGCCCAGGAACATTAACAAATCCGGCTTTGACCGGATTATTATGGATGTATCTCACTGCCGTTAGCAAGTAAGGAGTATCTTCAATCGCTTCACTTTTATATCTGCCCTGAAAAACATGACCCACGCGATCATATTTTTTGTTAAAGTATAACGCAAAGCTAGTATTGATAGATTTCATAATCTGCGGAAGCTGATCCTGTTCATCGTGTATTAACAGGTGCACGTGATTATTCATCATGCAAAATGCATACAGGACATATTCCTCCTGCTCTTTAACATCCCTCAGTATCTTCACAAACTTGCGGTAGTCCTGGTCATCCGAAAACAGTTCTTTTCGTTCGTTTCCTCGCACCATTACATGGTAAATCTGCGTTGAACTAAACTCGCGTTTCGCCCTTGGCATTTTTTCCCACCCCCAAGTTTCAGTTTAGCATAAAAAAAATGATTTTTGGGGACTGTCCCCGAAAATCAGTGTGGGTTATTCGAGCGGGCATCTAAAATTCCGATGCTGGAAATGCAGCAATTCATAGGCATCTTCATGGCGATCCAAATTGTCCCTGATCACCTGCAGAATCAAATCAGCTTCTGCCTGGCTGCCGCATACTGCCGAAAAGCCCAGTATCGACCGCTGCCAGAGATCCTGGTAAGCCACCTCGGCAATCGAAATATTGAAGCGTTTACGAATCCTGGCAACAATAGATTGTATGTATTTCCGCTTTTCTTTAAGAGAAGCACAATAGGGAAAAAATAATTCAGCATGTCCATAGACAATAAACATAGCCTGCCCCCTCAAACTATAAAAGTGATTTTTAGGGCTGTCCCCAAAAATCACTTTCTCCCCTAAATTTCAGTTTAGCATAAAAAATGATTTTTAGGGACTGTCCCCGAAAATCACTTGACAGAAGCGAATATGATTATTATTCTTGTACTATAACAAATAGTACAATAGTAGGTGGGTATATGTGGTTTGATATTGATCCCCGTTCGAGTACACCGATTTATTTGCAGTTGACCCAGGGCGTTAAGGAAGCGATTGCCCGCGGTATTTTACAAACCGGGGATCGCATGCCAACCGTTCGGGAAATGGCCAGTGAACTGCGGATTAATCCCAACACCATTGCCAAGGCTTATCAGCGTTTGGAACAGGAAGGCATTATTGAAACGATGCGTTCGCGCGGTACTTTCGTTGCTGCCGGATCCGTTCGCCGGGACAGCCAACCAGACTATACCAAGCTGGCTGAATATATGCAGGCTATGCTGGTGGAGGCTTATCATCAGGGAATCAGCTCTGCTGAACTGGAGAGATTCTTCAAGGAATATTTACGGGAATGGGAGCAAAACAAGGAGGGGAAATAACATGGAGCTGGCGTTGCAAACCCGGAATTTAGATAAGTTTTATGACGGCCAAAAGGCACTTAATAATCTTTGTTTATCGGTTCCTGCAGCCACTATTTTTGGTCTCATCGGCCCCAACGGTGCGGGCAAATCTACCCTCATGAAGATACTGGCTGGTATCAGCCGGCCCAGCAGCGGGGAGGCTTTTATACTGGGACGCAGCGTGCGGGAGAAAAGCGGCAGCATTCGGGAGCGGGTGGGCTATGTTCCGGATGTGCCGGTTTTATACCCTTCATTTACAGTTGCGGAAATGTACAATCTGGCCAGCAGGCTCTACCCCCATTGGGACTGGGAACGCTGCCGCGAACTACAGCGGCAATATGATTTGCCCTATGGACAACGCATCCGTAATCTTTCCCGGGGCCAAGCGGTACAGGTTTCTCTGGTGCTGGCCTTATCGATTCGCCCCCGGTTGATTCTGCTGGATGAACCCACCGCCGGACTGGATCCGGTGGTTCGGCGGGCCTTCATGCAAAGTATTATTGAGGAGGTTGCCGAGCGGCAGACGACCATTTTCTATTCTACTCACAACTTAAATGATTTGGAGCAGAGTGCCGATTACATAGCTTCCCTCTGGCAGGGTAATTTACTTTTTTCCTCTTCCCTGGATCAGCTCAAAGAATCCATGCATAAATTTCGGGTGATGCTGGCGGATGATATGCCTGAACAGCGTTTGACCGACCTTCCCGGAGTAATGGAAAGCCAGCCAAAGGGTCGGGTTTATACCATCATCTTTCAGGGTGATTTAAACCATAACTATCAAAAGGTTCAGGAATTGAAACCATTGCTGCTGGAAGAAGTTGACCTGAGCCTGGAAGATATATTCCTGATTCTGATGAAGGAAAGGGGTTACAGCTATGAGCACGGCAAATCTGGCCCAGGCACCGCGGATTAAAACGCGCAACGCAATGGCAAAGCTGTTTCATCCCGGTTTGTTATGGAAAGAATGGCGCCAGCACCGTTATCTTTGGATTCTGTTTTTTTCCCTGATAATGCTGCAGCCCGTTTTCGTTCCGCTTTTCATCCGAGTATTTGCCCTCCCTAATCGGATTATCGCTGAATCCGGGTTGAGTCCATCGGCTTGGGTACTTAAGGCGATTATTCAAAACGGGGCCTGCTTTATGGAACAAACTGCAGTCATTGCAGTAGTACTACTGGCGACGATAATGCTGGGAGCAGAGCGGGGCGGCAGCCTGAACTATCTGGCCAGCACCGCCGTGAACCGCCGCCAAATCCTGGCGGCCAAATGGCTGCTGGGCAATCTGGGCATCCTTGTTTGCATGTCGGCGCTCCTGCTGTACATGGTCGCCATAAGTACAATAAACTCCGATATCATTCCGATCAGTCAGCTCCTGTTGTGGTCAGTGCGAACAACCCTGGTTTTGTTGGCCTTGTTCAGCTTAGCCTTGCTGAGTGCCTGTATCTTTAGCTCAATTTTATACTCAGCTGTATTTACGGGCTTTTTCCTGATGCTCCCCATATTGCTGACCAGTATAATCGTATTCCCTCTGACCAAATTCCATGTTTTGACGGCCGCGCAGGCAAGCCAGGTCAATCAATGGCTCAACTACCTGAATGTCATTGAATATATAAGTGCCGATAGCGTTGCAGGCTTGAACAATACGAGCTATTTCTTAGGATCAATGTTGGCCTTGCTGCTGGCTGATCTGCTATTTCTGTTAATGGCGATGCGGCTTTTTGAGCGTAATCCCCTGGAGCGAAGCGGCGAAGTATTCTTAAGCGGCAACTCCAAAGAAAAAGGCCGCCTGGGGCTGGCAATTTTTCTATCCCCTCTCCTGGCCTGCAATATGGCAGATTCCTGGCTGCAATTCCTCGTCTGCCTGCTATTGCTGTTTATCGCAATCTATCTGGGTATGGGAATCTGGTGGAGGCTGTCGGCCGGATTGGGCCTGGGTAAAAATTAGCTGTGGGGAGGAATAAGAATGAATAGATGGCGTGTGCAGCGGGCCCTTCTGGATAAGGAACTGCATCACAACCGGGGTTATTTTCTAGTTGCACTGGTTTTATTGATCTATGTGCCGGTATTAAAAAGCCTTTATTATCTGCTGCAGGGAGGCCGGATGCTCCATAAGTGGGGTGAACAGTTAACCTATATGCTTAACTTTTATCAGTTGCCGATGGGTCCGCCCCCACTTCCGCAGAATAGCCTGCATGTTATTTGGCTGGCCGCACCTATTCTCCTGGGTGCGCTCTTGCTGGGAGAAGAACGCAAAGGCAGTCTGCGTTATCTGGTCACAACTCCGGTAAGCCGCTATGACATTGTACTTAGTAAATTTCTGTTCGGCAGCACTGACCTGCTGCTAGCCATGGCAGTCAATACGGTTTTTCTCCTTTCCATGTCCGGAGCACTGGGGCTGGGTGTCGATGCAACCATAATTCTGCGCTGGGGACTGATTATGAGTCTGGGTCTCACCGCCCTGTTTACTCTGGCACTTTTTACTTCCACCTTTACGGCTTCGGTTCTGCCGGCCGCAGGTTTGAGCTTTTTGCTGATCTATTTGCCCCAGGCCCTGATTGCAATGCTGGAAAATATGGCGGCACGTTATTTTAACGCTTCACAATCATTTTCAATTAAAATGCTATATCTAGGAGATTATCTCACCATTACCGACTATCTTACCGGGGAACACTGGAGTATCATCCAGGCTGTAGATCACTTCCCGAACTGGAGAATGTATGCAACATCAGGGATGCTCGGTTCAGCCCCCCGGCTGGGCATGGAAACCATCCCCCTGCTGCTGGCGATTATCTGCTTATTGGGGCTTGCTATGGCAGTATTTAACCGGATTTCTCTGGAGGAACAGGGTATTCTGTTTGCTAATACCCGCACCCGCCTCATATTTATAAGCCTGGGCGGGCTGCTGATCGCCTACTTGCTGGCATTTCCCCTTTGCAGTACCCTGCTTTTGTACCTGTTTTGTATGTTCGTCATAATTGCTTTTTATCTTTTATTGGATTACCTAAGCCGTCGCCTCAAACGCTCCCGAACAAAGTGATTTTCGGGGACAGTCCCCAAAAATCACTTTTTGTTTTTAATTTGATTTTTGGGGACTGTCCCCGAAAATCATCTGCAAAAAAGAGGTATACCTTGCGTATACCTCTTTTTAATACCCGGGTTATTTACTTATTTCTTTTTGGCAGCCTTTTTGGCAGGTTTGGCGGCTTTCGTTGTTTTCTTTACGGCAACGGCTTCTTTCAGGGATTTGCCTGGCTTGAATGCCGGAACTTTGGTCGCGGGAACAGTAATTTCTTCGCGAGTGGCCGGGCTAATAACTGTTCTTGCCTTGCGATCACGCACTTCAAAACTACCAAAACCAATAATTTGAACTTTGTCGCCTTTTGCAAGTGCAGCCTGGATGGTATCAACCACTGCGTCTAATGCTTTTGCAGCATCCTTCTGGGTAATTTCAGCCTTTTCAGCCAATGCTTTAACTAGTTCCGATTTGTTCACGACATAATCCTCCCTTTAAAAATTTTATAACTATATTCTACATTCAGCAAAAAAACGGCAATTCCTTCTAATAAATCATTATTATCTAAAATTTTTTTATTTTCAGGTCATTGAATTTAAAAACTACTAATCTCAGTTTACCTATTTAATCACTTTTTATACATAGTATCTAATTAAAAATGCCTGTAAATGGGCCTCAAAGCTACTTTTCGATAGGATCACCTCGCTTGCATTATATTTTCCATATTTTTTATTAAAAACACTCTATTTGAGCGGAAAAACGAATTGCAAATTTAGGTTTTAAAAACGGATTGAATTGCTTGTTTCCCCAATAATACCTTACATTTGATTTTGATTCCACATCAATTATAAAAGTCCTTCCAATTTATTTAAATTTTCCGAAGACTATTTTTATGACAAAAGTAACCAAGTAATGATTTAAAAACTTGTTTTTCAATTATCCTTTATATGATTTTAATACATTCGCTGCTGTATTTAATGATGATCTCCAACTCATATCCCATATCAGCGCAGCCTGTCCGTAGTTGTTCAGCCAACAAAGGTGCCATCAGGCGCTCCATCTGCTGGTGACCGGCATCGGCAACTTTAAGGCCCAGCGCCTGGGCATCTTTGGCTTCATGATATTTCAAATCTCCGGTTAGGAGCAGATCACAACCCTGTTGGCGAGCCTTGTTAATAAAACCTGCCCCGGAACCGCTGACCAGGGCAATCTTTTTAACCATGTCCTGATCATCGCCGACGAATCTCAGGGTATTGATATCTAGTTTTTGTTTTACATGGAGGCAGAATTCCTTCAGGGGCATGGGCTGAGGTAAAACGCCGATCCTGCCAGGACTGTAGGTAAGGCTTTTATTGGCCAGAGGATAGATATCATAGGCGACTTCTTCATAAGGATGGCTTTGCTTCATGCTATCAAGCACCTGATCCAGGATATTTCGGGATACGATGGTTTCCAGGCGATATTCCCGGACTTCCTCCAGTTGACCCGTCGCACCGATAAAGGGCTGGCTGCCTTCCCGGGGCAAAAATGTGCCGGTACCCTGTATACGGAAAGTGCAATCTGAGTATTTTCCGATATGCCCTGCGCCGGCCGCGGTAATGCTTTGCCGGACCTGGGTTTCATGTTCCTCAGGCACATAAACCACCAGTTTGTACAGGGTTTCACTGTAACTGGCATCCAAAAGCGTTATGTCCTGAAGCTCCAATTTTTCCGCCAGATATTCATTCAGACCGGTACTTCCCGCATCCAGGTTGGTATGGGCAGTGTATATATTTATATTGTGTTGAATTATATTTTTAATCAATTTTCCCTGGGGACGATTAAAATTGATAGACTTGATCGGCTTGAAAAATAAAGGGTGGTGAGTAATGATGAGATCGATCTGTTGCTCGATGGCTTCATTGACAATTTCCTGGTCCGCCTCCAGGGTTACCATAATTTTTTTGACCGGACTTGCCAAAGATCCTATCTGCAGGCCCACATTATCCCAATCTTCAGCTATATAAGGCGGATAAAGGGATTCCATCAGGCGGCTAATATCTCGGACGGTGGCTTGCATTAAGAATCAGCTCCAATCGTTCCAGCTTGTCCCGGTAAGAATTTGCCAACAGCTGTTTTTCCTGCCGGCTTGAGTTTTTCAGGCCTGCATAAATTCTAGTATATTTTTCCAAGAATTTAAACAGGTATTCTCTTTTTAAATTATTATCTGCTTTTAAAATTTCACAGCCGATCTCAGTTTCCAAGGGATCCAAACGATACGGGGTGCTTCCGGGTTGACTTACAATTATTACTACAAAGCGATTATTGTCCTGCAGCAGTATTTCCTGTAAAATCGGCCATCCTCTTTCCGCCAGGGTTTGGCGCAATACCGAGGCCCGGGTCATAGGCTGAAAGATAAATTTCCTGAAACTTCCGGCTTTGTTCCAATCATGCGCCAAAATAGCGGCTATACTGTCCCCCCCCAAACCTGCCATTACGACGGTATCCGTCTCGCCGGCTTCCAGGGTCTGCAAACCGTCTCCCTTGCGCACTTCAATATAATCCTGCAGATTACTGCTGCGAACGGCGGCCAGGGTGCGTCGATAAGGTCCATCGCCCAGTTCGCTGGCTACCGCCCGGGGTACCAGCCTATTCTCCAGTAAGTAGAGGGGTAATCTGGCATGGTCGGAACCTATATCGGCCATACTTTGACCGACGGTAACCAAATCTGCAATTGCCTGCAAACGCGGGCTGAGAGGATCCATGGCAATATCTGCTCCTTCATTGATAACCATTGATCCGGACAACTTTAAAATAAATCTGCCGAATCGTTAAAAGCGGCAAAGTTAAAAGACGTTAACCATAAGTCCTCCTACCCCGGCATATGTTCCGATGGTAGCACCCATTTCGGCTATAATTATCTCCTTTTGGGGCTGGTACTTTTCTTTTATAACCTGGGCAAAATGCTGCGCATCTTCCGGACAGGCTACGTGGCTGATACCGATAAATTTGTCTTTTAACAAATTCCTGTCATAAACCTCTCCCAGCATGGCCGCCAGACGTTGCATGGCTTTTTTCCTGCCCACAACCTTTTCCGCCACTTCAGGTACACCCTGGGCATTGCCCCTGAGAATCGGTTTAATATTCAACACGGTACCGGCCATGCCCTGCAGTTTGCTCAATCTTCCGCCCTTGACCACATTTTCCAGGGTATCGAGAGTAAACAGTACTTCGCGGGTTTGTCTAAACTTGAGCAACTGATCCAAAAGTGCATCCAGGGTAAGTCCCCGGGCAGCCATTTCCGCGGCATTAATGGCGGCAATCCCAGTACCGAGGGAAGCGGTCAGGGTATCAAACAGTCTTATATTGGGACTGTTGATCATTTGGCTGGCCAGTTGGGCGGTCTGATAAGTACTGCTCAGTCCCGATGATATGCTGATAAATAAAACCTGCCCAAATTCCTTTAGGCCTTTCTCGAAACATTTCACAAAAGTAGCGGGATCCGGGGCCGAGGTCTTGGGCAGCTCTTTGCTTGACTGCATCTTTTTTACAAATAAGGCCGGGCTGATTTCAAAACGATCCAGAAATGTCTGGTCATTGGCAAAGGTAACCTTCAGGGGCAGCATCTCAATGGCATATTTATGCAAATATTCCTGTGGCAAGTCACAAGATGTATCGGTAACAATTTTAATCGCCATTATGTTACAACCCCTTACTATTCTTTATTTTTTTATTATCCAAAAAACTGCATTGATTTATGTACTACCATTTTATTTCATTTTATCGAATAATTATAGTCAGATATTGGTTATTCTAAACATGAATCCAATTAATTTTTTATTTGGGAGAGTTTTGCAAAATCCTCATTTTCAGAAGAATAAATTGACCATCTTGAGCAAAAATATTATAATGAGCTAACAAATTAAAGGGGAGCTGAATTGGTTCGGCTGAGAGTGGATCCGTTTCGATCCTGACCCTGATACCTGATCTGGGTAATGCCAGCGTAGGGAGCATATTTAATTTTTTCATTTGCTTCTTACCTAATCAGGGAGGAAGTTTTTTTCCTTTCTGGGATTCACATTTTAACTGTCAAAAGTACCGGTCTAATTTTCGTCGTCTGTGCCGAAGGTTTACCCTCCGGACAGCGCATATACTCTCTTATCTTTTGCGGTTTAGACAGCTGTATGTTTGGGTTATTTCCCTGCGAGTTGTATACGCTCTCTGGCCTTTGCGTTTATACAGCTGTATGTCCCTGCGGGTTGTATGCCGCTCTCTGGCTTTGTGGTTTATACAGCTGTATGCCCGGGTATTTCCCCGCCGGCTGTATGCTGCTCTCCTGCCTTTGCGGGTTAGACAGCTGTACAATTCTGCTTTTCTTATAATTTATGGAAAGGAGTCTGGTCTATGTCTGAAGCAACTTTGAGTTTAAAAGTATTGCCGGTGGTTAACGAAGAAGATATTTATCCGGTGGTGGACCAGGTAATAGCCATGCTCAGGGATTCCGGTCTTAACTATGTGGTTAGCCCCAATGATACAACCATTGAAGGTGATCTCGACACTCTTTTAAACCTGGTCAAAAAGGCCCAGCAGATTTGTATTGCAGCCGGTGCAGAGCGTGTTTTTTCCATAGTTACAATTGATTATAAACCCGACGGGGTAACGATCGATGAAAAAATTTCGTCCTACCGCCGCTAAACTTTTGCCGCTGGGAACCATTCTGTTTTTTCTTCTGCTCTGGGAATTTCTGGTTCGCGTCTCCCATACTCCGGTGTGGATTTTGCCGGCTCCCAGCCAGGTTATCATTTCTTTTGGAAAGATTGGGCCGGTTTTATTAAGTCATACCTTGGTTACGCTGATGGAATCATTGCTGGGTTTTGGGCTTTCCATCATTATTGCTTTTATTCTGGCCCTGTTGCTGGATAGTTTTTATGGGCTGAGAAGCGCACTGTATCCTTTGATTATTTTCTCCCAAACGGTTCCCTTGATCGTTCTTACGATTTTGTTTGTCATCTGGTTCGGGTTTGGTATCCTGCCCAAAATACTGGTGGTTATCCTGGTTTGCTTTTTTCCCGTTCTGATCAGTTTGATGAACGGACTGGAGGCAGTTGACAACGATCAGATTTTGCTTTTTAAATCCATGGGCGCCAAACCCGGGGCAATCATCAGGATGGTTAAAATCCCTGCAGCTTTGCCGTCTTTCTTCTCCGGTCTGAGAATATCGGCCACTTACAGCATCATGGGGGCCATCGTGGCGGAGTGGATGGGGGCAGCCAAAGGACTGGGATACTTTATGACTCTGGCCCAAAAAGGATTTAAAGTCGATCAGGTACTGGCTATAGTTGTGGTAATTTGTTTACTGAGTTTCGGCCTGGTAAAAGCGGTTGATCTGCTCGAATACCTGCTGGTGCCATGGAACCGCAAACCAGCAAGAACGGCTATCGAGGAGGCCTCTGTCTGAGGCAGCCTATAACAGATGCAAAAATTTTTCATGTAAGAAAGGGGATACTGGCTTTGAAAAAGTTCTCAAGTTTGATCGTAATTTTGGTTTTGCTGTTATCCATGGCGGGCTGCGCTGGCAGCCAATCGTCCCAACCGACAAAACTGCAGAAGGTCACGGTTCTGTTGGACTGGGTTCCCAACACCAATCACACCGGACTTTATGTTGCGCTTGACCAGGGCTACTACAAGCAGGCCGGCCTGGATGTGAAACTGGTACAGGCCACCGAAGGCGGCACATCCCAGCTGGTTGCGGCCGGCCAGGGTGATTTCGGCGTTTCCTATCAGGAAGAGCTGACCACTGCTCGCTCCCAGAACATTCCGGTGGTTGCGTTGGCCGCTGTAATCCAGCACAATACATCCGGATTTGCTGCCCCGAAAAGCAAAAACATTAAAAGCCCCGCGGATTTTGTCAACAAAACCTATGGAGGCTGGGGTTCACCTATTGAAAGTGCAATCCTTAAAACTTTGATGGAAAAAAATCAGGCCGACTTCAGCAAACTTAAAGTAGTTAATGTAGGCACAGCTGACTTCTTTACTTCGGTTGAATCCAATGTGGATTTTGCATGGATTTATTATGGCTGGACCGGTATTGAAGCTGAGCAGAGAAATATGGCCCTCGATTTTATTGAACTCAAAGATCAGGACAAAACGCTTGATTTTTACAGTCCTATTATCATAACTACTGAAAATACAATTACCCAGAATCCTGAATTAGTAAAGAAGTTTATGCAGGCCACCAGTCAGGGATATCAGTACGCAATTGCCCATCCCGATGAAGCAGCGCAAATTTTAATCAAACAGGTGCCGGATATTAACCAGGAACTGGTCATGGCCAGCCAGGCGTACCTTTCACCGCGCTACCAGGGCGATGCTCCCCGTTGGGGTGAAATGAACCCCGAGGTCTGGAAGAACTTTGCTGATTTTATGTACAATAATGGCATCATTGAGCAAAACATAGATCCCAAAAAAGCCTTTACCAATGAATTTCTTCCCTAAACTTCGGGGGGGTTTGAAGATTGCATTTGATGGTCAAAGAAATAAGCAAGACACTTGACCGCATATTTACGCTGGATAATATATCTTTGCGGCTTGATAAAGGCGAATTCGTGGTCATTATCGGTCCCAGCGGCTGCGGTAAAAGCACCTTGTTTAATATAATTGCCGGTTTAATGGAACCTGACCAGGGCACGGTCTGGATCGATGAGCAAAATTGGACGGGAAAAGCGGGTCGCATCAGCTACATGCAGCAAAAAGACCTGCTGCTTCCTTCCCGCAATATTGTGGATAATGTTTCCATCCCCCTGCTCCTTAAAGGTATGCCCAAAGCGGAAGCACGGCGCAGGGCAGAGAGTTATCTGCCGGATTTTGGTCTGGCCGGATTTGGCCATTATTATCCCCGCCAGTTGTCAGGCGGTATGCGTCAAAGGGCCGCCTTGCTGCGCACTCATCTCCAAACCAGCGATATTCTGCTGCTGGATGAACCGTTTGCTGCTCTGGATGCGATCAGCCGGCACAGTATGCAGCTATGGCTGAAGGATCTGCAGCACCGCTACGGCTCGTCGATTCTTTTTATTACCCATGATATCGAAGAAGCCCTGCTGCTGGCCGACCGAATTTATCTGTTTTCGGCCCGGCCGGCCCGGGTGAGGCTGGAAATCGATCTGTTAAAAGAACGGGAAAATGGCAAGGATATTAGCTTATTAAAGCAGCATATCCTTGCCATTCTGGAAGAAGAAACCAATATATAAAAATACAGAAGGGAAGGGGCAGCCATGCACGTATATACAACGGCCCAAGACCCATACTAAATGGCA
>JAAYCZ010000032.1 GCA_012729495.1 Syntrophomonadaceae bacterium
AACAGAGCTACGATCAATAAAGCCAAAACCAAAACCAACCTTTTGCCAGCCTGGCGATATTTATAATTTTTCATTCTGCACCGCTCCTTTATGAATATCAGAAGTTTTGTCTGATGAATTGCTACTACTCTGATTCCAATTTTTGCAGATCCTGCAGCTTATCCTTTTCTTTAGCCGTATTGGTCAAATCCGCACCGGTCAGCTTTTTAAACAGGGAGGCACCGAGTAATTTTTCCATATCTGCCTGGGCCGTATCATAATAACTGGTTATCTGCAGGTTCATTTGAACATTGCCCAAATTGAACTTGTATATTTCCGGTACGGCAGGTTCACTCACCGTAATCTGAACCGGCACAGACGTACCGTTGGAAACCGAAGTCTGCACCCGGGTGCCTTTGGCAATCGGCATTTCCGGAGGCGGATTGGTACTGGTGTAGGTAGTTGATCCCCCAGGCCCTACGGCCTTAGGCTCTTCCTTTTGTCCTACCGACATGCTGGCCGAATTGACAACAATAATACGCGGTGACTTCTCCAAATCTTGCAAGAAACCCAGCAGATGATAATAGGATCCTGATGCACTCAGGGTTAAATTCATTTTGGAAGCACCCGCAACAGAGGCCTGATTTTTACTCCCGTCGGCTTGCTCGGCAACCTTTTCTGTGGCAGTCTTTTCTTTCGAATTTGTATAGGCGACTGACAATAAGGTTACTTTGTTTTTACTGGCCATATTGCCGATCTGATCGACCAATTCCACCAATTGTTTGTCCTGCGGCAGCTGTTCTCCGAGTTTCATGTAGCTGGCCAGTTCCTTGCTGATGACCGCCTCACTATCACCCTTGTGTTTTCCGCTCTGGACTGACTGCTGCACCAACTGGTCAATTTGGCTGTTAGCTGCCTTTACCTCAGCCAATTTCGCCCGATTGGGGGCAATCATAAATTTGTATCCGCCAAAAATAATCAACAGATAAACGGCGATCAAAAGAAGTATTTTTTCGCGTCTGGAAATTTTCATTCTTTGCCCTCCTCCAGACTCATCTGCATATTAAAAGATATTTCCCCGGTGTCCTTATTGGTAGATAGCTGCAGATTGGCAGGATCACTAAAATATTCAGAACCCCGCAAAGACTGCAGCAGATTTATCAAATTGCGGTGACTGCTGGCATAACCTTTGACATTCACGGTATCATTCTGCACATCTATGTTGCTGATAAGTATTCCCGAACCGTTTAACTGGCCCAGTTCATCGAAAACCAATACATAGTCTTTTTGTAGTTTGAGCAGGGAGTTTACCAGCAGGCTGCGCGTTTTAACCGCAGCAGAAATCTTCTGGGTGGTCTGCATCGCTGAAGTCTCCACCGTAGTTTGTTTGAGTTCAGCCTGCAGAACCTTATTTTCCTGGTTCAGGGCCTCGATTTTCTTTTCCAGGGCTTGGTTATAGAGAAATATACCCCCGATGACAAGTAACCCGGCAAGTAAGTATATGCCCCATTCCAGAAGCATTGTTTGCCGGGATATTTTTTGTTCCAGTTTGTAATTGATTAGATTAATTTGAATCTCAGGCTGGCTGTTCATTAATAACCCCCCGCGCATTCCTGCTACATATATCTACAGATACTATGCCTATACTGAGACATTAATTCAACAGAAAATAACTAAAACCCTTTAATTGTTAGGGAAAATAAGAAAATAAATTATATTTGCGGAAATACCTGACGGTATAAAAACTAAATAAAAACTAAGGAAAGATCAGGTAATCAAAACAAACCCAAATACATATTCAGCAGTTCCGAGCCATACAGGAAGGCTATAAATCCCGCCAGAGCCAGGAAGGGACCGAAACGAACCTCGGTTTTGCGCCCTGCCCCTTTAAACAGCAGCAGTCCCAGCGCCCATAATCCGCCCGCCAGGGAAGAAA
>JAAYCZ010000298.1 GCA_012729495.1 Syntrophomonadaceae bacterium
CCACCCTTGAAGCGATTGGAATTCTGGAAATCAAACCGGGCGAGGGAACCTTTGTCAGGCAGACCAGTGATGCGGAAACTTTTGCGCCGTTGGCGTTGGTATTGACTGTAGAACGCAATCCGGAAGCGCAGATGATGGAAGTCAGAAGGGTGCTGGAAACCGAAATGGCATCGCTGGCCGCCCAAAGAGCTACGGCGGAAAACCTGAATAGAATTGAAGAATCGTTGAGCTCGATGAAATCGGCCAAAAACACCCGCGATGCAGTAGATGCAGATTTACGTTTTCATTTTGCCATAGCAGAAGCAACCCAGAATACCATCCTGCTGCGACTGATGAATACGATTGCGGATCTGATGCATCATTCTCTGCGAGCCAATCGGGAAAAGCTTTATTCTGATCCCCCCACCGGTCAACGGATTCTCAGGGAACATGATGCCATATTTCAAGCCATTCGCAATCATGACCCGGAACTTGCCAGAAACGCTATGCTGGAACACATAAACAAAATCGAAAAAGGGATTGTGGATGCAAATAAATAAAAACTTAAGCGGGGCCGACAAATTGGTGTCAGCCCCGCTTGAATTTATTTATTTTCCCAATAGGCTTCGGCTTCTTCCTCCATTTTTTCCAGGCGAGTATAATAATCCGGAAATTCCTTCAAGTGAGCCAGCGCGATTTTGCCGGTGATCAGCGCATCATCACCGGTTACATTGGTTTCCGGATCATGCAGTCCATGTTCCAGTTCTACATCCATGCCCATCCGGAACTGTTCCACGTCAAACTTGCTCCAGTCAATACCCAACTGTTCTCCGATACTTTTGGCCTGCTCGGCGGTAAACACTTTTTTCCCGCTCATTCCTTCCTCTCCTTTCCTGCTTTTGCAATGAATATCTTTTTACTCTCCGCTTTTGGAATCCGAAGGTATTAAAGATACCATCTTTTATAACCATCGAAAATTATTATGGCGTTTTAAAGCTGATTTTATTCCGGAGCACTGAAAAATACATAGAAGCTGTAATCGGCACCAGCATCTGAACCGCTGCCGAAAGAAATATTCACATCCTGGAACAGAACGTATAATTGAGCACCGTTTTCCTCTTTCACCAGCGTCATTTCTTGCGGGCTGAGTGATCCTTTCGATGGTTCGTTGATCCCCCGCAAAGAACGGGCAAAATCATACAGACCGGTGGCTACCAATTCCTTCCCGTCAGCGCTTTTAACCGCCACAATGGTTTCCTGGGTTGATATTCTGGTTACAATCAGCTGATATTTCACATCATCAACCACAAAATTCACCGGCGCTATCTCACTCTTCCCCTGCCCGCGGTAGGAATGACCGGTGTACATAATGTCGTACCCCTTGATATCGATGGGATCGACCGTGTTCATGCTGGCATAGAAATATTTTGCTTGGCCTGGATATTGCGGATAAGCAGTTTCAAAACCCAACGTTTTTTGCATGTCTTCGTGGATATTAAAGTCAGCCGGCAGCCAATCAATACCCGCAATATACTCTCTGTTTTGCAGATAATTAAGTATACTGGTAGCTTCGATCCTTAATTCCATAGGGACGTCTGCCCGGGGCTTGATCTTGCCATCAACCAGTATCCCTTCCGCTTGCAACATCTTCTCC
>JAAYCZ010000299.1 GCA_012729495.1 Syntrophomonadaceae bacterium
ATAGCATGGCCAACTGTGTAACCGCTGATCTGACTGCTACTATTATTGCCGCGCATGATATCCTGGCCAAACCCGAATGGGATGGTATGGTTATCTCCGGCGGCAAAGACTTCATGGGCAATGTAACCGACTACTTCACCATGATGAACCTGGCCAATGAAAAGAAATTCGATGCCATCGAAGAAATTTTGCGCCAAGGTCAGAAAGCATTCGATCTCAACAAATACAGCCTGAAACCGGTTGTTGTAGCTCCTAAGGGCAAAGCGCTGGGCGGCGGCTGCGAACTGATTACCATGAGTTCAGCTGTACAGGCTTCCGGTGAAACCTATGCCGGTCATGTGGAATTAGGATTCGGCTTAATGCCTGGTTTTGGAGCCATGAAAGAAGCTGTTTTAAGAGTTGTTAATAAAATAGCTGGCACCAAAGCTCATCCCGCTGAATTCCTACAGGTCGAATTTGAAAATATTGCCATGGCCAAAGTTGGAACCAGCGCCAAGGAAATTCAGAGACTCGGTTATATGCGTCCGACCGACGGTATTTCCCTGAACGAAGACTTCCTGCTGGGTGATGCCAAACAGAGAGTTCTTAACATGCTCGACAATGGCTGGTCAGCACCGGTGAAGAGACCGTTTGGAGCTTTTGGTCTGACTCAAGTAGCTCTGTTTAAGGTAGGTACCTTCCAGATGAAACAAGCTGGCGTTTTGAGTGAATATGATTGGCATATCGCCTGCAAGATGGTTGATGTATTTGCTGGCGGCAGTATGCAGGCTGGAACCATGATTACCGAAGATTATCTTAACGACCTGACCGTGGAAGCTATCCTGAGTCTGTTCGGCGAACAGAAGACTCTGGACAGAATCATGAGCATGGTTACCAAGGGCAAACCGCTCCGCAACTAATCTGAATTGAGAACCAGTCAACATATTTTTTCGAGGAGGTAATAAGATTGAGAGAAGCTGTTATAGTATCAGGTGTCCGGACAGCCGGAGGTAAAGCTCCAAGAGGAACCTTAAAAGATACCAGACCGGAATTCATGAGTAAACTTGTTATGCAGGAAGCCATGAAAAGAGCCGGCGGCAAGTTTAAACCCGAAATGATCGATGACATCATTTGGGGTTGCTCCACTCCTGAGCAGGCTTGCGGTATGAACCATGCCAGAAATTCGGCCATCTATGCCGATATCCCTTACACCGTTCCTGCTTGCACCGTTAACCGTTTCTGCTCCTCTGGTGTACAAGCCATTTCCATGTCTGCTGAAGCAATCATGACCAATCGTACTGATATCATGATGGCCGGCGGAACTGAACACATGAGCCTGATTCCCATGGGCGGTATTGTAAGACCAAATAACGAAATGGCTCTGCATCCCTTCTGGGCGACCGTTTACACCAGCATGGGCCAGACTGCTGAGCACGTTGCTTCCAGATATGGCATCAGCAGAGAAGACCAGGACGTATTTGCTGCTTCCAGTCATGCCAAAGCATTTGCTGCCAGAGAAAAATTCAAAGAAGAAATCGTACCGGTACCGGTTAGCACAACTACCCTGGGACCCGACGGCAAACCCAAGACCAAAACCGTCATGTACGATTATGACGAGGGTGCCAGAGAAGGCGTTACCCCCGAGAGCCTGGCCAAACTGAAACCTGCATTTGTTCCCACTGGTGTGGTAACCGCTGGCAACAGCTCACAGACCACTGACGGATCAGCATGCGTTATCTTAATGACCCCTGAAAAAGCCAAAGAACTGGATTGCAAACCCCGTCTGAAGTATGTAGGCTATGCCGTAGCCGGCTGCCTGCCGGATGAAATGGGTGTTGGCCCGGTTTACGCGATTCCCAAGGCTCTGAAACGGGCTGGATTGACCATTGCTGATATCGGCCTGTTCGAACTTAACGAAGCGTTTGCTTCCCAGGCCCTGTATTGCGTAAGAGAGCTAGGTATTAATCAGGAAATCGTCAACGTAAACGGCGGTGCCATCGCCATCGGCCATCCGCTGGGATGCACCGGAGCCAAACTGACCGTTACCCTGATGCATGAGATGGAAAGACGCAACGTAAAATACGGTATCGTTTCCATGTGTATCGGCGGCGGCATGGGCGCTTGCATGATTTACGAACTTTGCAAATAATCAATTTGCGATAACTTAATAAGGTGGTTGTCACTGATTGGCGGTATGGTCTTTGACCATACCGCCATTTTTATACGGTGTAGATATTTTCAAAGGTAGTGTTACATTGTGTAACGTTGACAAAATGTTTTGGCGCAATTGGTTTTAACATGCACCATGGAAAACCAGTCAAAACAATGGTTTCGAGATAATCAAAATCGATATTAATATGGCATGAATATTGCAATAAAATAATTAATATTTATCAAATCTATTTGTGGTGTTTAACAGATGTTGGGGGTGATAGACGGCACAAAACCAATATGGCAAAACAATAAATTTATATAAAGAATGGAGGGTAATACATTGGGAGTAAAAGATACTTTTGACTTGACTGGAAAAACTGCAGTAGTGACCGGAGGTTCAATAGGATTGGGAGCGCAGATGGCAGCAGGCCTGGCTGAAGCAGGAGCCAATCTGGTCATAGCTGCCCGTAAAGTTGAACGCTGTGTTGAATTATGTGCAAAACTCGAAGAAAATGGTATTCGTGCTATTGCGGTCGCTTGTGATGTGAGTGATCCGGTAAGCTGTCAAAATCTGGTCGATATCACTGTAAAAGAATTCGGAACACTGGACATATTGGTAAACAATGCCGGATATACCTGGGGAGCTGATGCCATGAACTACCCCATGGATAAATGGCAGCAAGTCTTGGATCTCAATCTCACCGGGCTTTTCCAACTTTCGGCCATGGCTGCTAAAGTGATGAAAGAACAAGGCCGGGGAAAAATTATTAACATTACTTCTGTAGCCGGTACCGGCGGTTGCCTGCCGGAAGCACAGAATACTGTTGCTTATAATGCCAGTAAGGCTGCAGTAATTACTTTGACGAAAGACCTGGCATGCAAATGGGCCAGACATGGAATATATGTAAACGCTATCGGACCAGGCTTCTTCCCCACCCATATGAGCGGTGGTCTGCTGGAAAAGAATCAGCATCTGGTGCTGCCTCGCGTACCGTTAAACCGCCTCGGCGGAGATGATGACCTGAAAGGAGCAATCGTATTTTTAAGCTCGGCAGCGTCAGATTATGTAACCGGTCAGATTTTATTTGTCGATGGCGGGCAAACAGCCATGATTTAATGATAATCACAAAATGCCATGATGACACAAAGTGTGTCCAGAGGAGTGTGTGGATTTTAAACAAGGCCATTATGAGCGTTTAGTAAATGTAAAAGATCAGGCATTACCTGCACCTTAAAATGGTGATAAATGCGTCTTATAATAGACTTTTATAAATAGTATTTATCATCCCATTTGCAAAGATAGTACGTAGATTTATTTCAATATAATTAATATTCAAAAATTATTATATATCATAAATCCCCTTTTCTTTGGCACAAAATGTGTTATGATGAATTTGAGCAAGAATTAAGTAATCATTTTTATAATTTATAATAGGAGGGCGAAATTAATGAGAACATCCAAAGATTATCTTGACAAACTGGCCAGCATGAGAGCTAACATTTATCTGGACGGAGAATGTGTTGACCGCACTCATCCCAAAGTTCTTCATGCCAGCAAGGCGATCCAGCTGACTTTTGACAAAGCCAACGATCCTGAGTACAGCAAATGGTTGTCGACTGAATCCCATATCAGCGGCAAACCGATCAATCGTTTCAATCATATTCACCAGTCGGCCGAGGATCTTATTCTAAAACAGGAAATGACCCGTAAACTGTGTAACTTGATGGGTGGCTGCATTCAGAGATGCATGGGCGCAGATTCCATGAATGCCCTTTCCGTTGTGACCAAGAATGCTGATTTGAAATATGGAACCAATTATCATGAAAGATGGCTGAAATTCCTGGAATATTATCAGGAAAACGATTTGATCGGCGCTGCTTCCCAGACCGACGCCAAGGGCGACCGCAGCAAGAGACCGGG
>JAAYCZ010000300.1 GCA_012729495.1 Syntrophomonadaceae bacterium
CTGCCCCGCAGAATAAAAGTTAAAGGCGGCATAAAGCCGCCTCCAAGCTTGGTCTTCACTAATTGGCTACTGACCTATTTTACCATCCACTCCAGCTACAAACCAGTTAAAGCTGAGAATTTCTTCATCAGTCATCTTCTGGCCTTCTTTAACCTTTACAGTGCCGTCCTGCGCTTTAAGCGGACCGGCGAAAATATCAAGTTTGCCGGATTTAATATCGGCCTGTTTGGCAACTGCCAATTCTTTCACATCAGCCGGTACTTTGTCTGATATCGGAGCCAGATCAATAATCCCGGTTTCTGCTCCTCCCCAGTATGCACCGGTCTTCCAGGTCTTATTCATGACTGATTTAACAACATCGACATAGTAGGGACCCCAGCTCCATACAGATGCGGTCAGGCTGTAGTTGGGAGCATAGGTTTTCATATCGCTGTGGTAACCAATTGCCCAAACTTTAGCCTCTTCAGCCGCGATCTGGGGTGAAGTGGCATCAACATGCTGGGTAATAACATCGGCACCGTCTTCAATCAAGCTGTCAGCTGCCTGTTTGGCCAGATTGGCATCGATCCAGTTATGGGTCCAGACTACTTTAACTTTGACATTCGGATTGACGGACTGGGCGCCCAGGGTATAAGCATTGATTCCGCGTACTACTTCAGGAATATCATAAGCGGCAACATAACCAAGAGTATTAGTCTTGGTCATTTTTCCGGCTACGATTCCGGTCAGATAACGCATCTGCTCGATTTTGCCAAAATAAGTACCTACATTATCAGCCGTTTCAATTCCCGAAGCATGCATGAAAACAACGTCGGGATATTTTTTGGCTACCTCGATAGTGGCATCACCAAAACCGAAACTGGTAGTAAAGATAACCTTGCAGCCCTGCTGTGCCAGTTGATCAATACTTCTCTCCGCATCTGCACCTTCAGTAACGTTTTCCAGGAAAATAGTTTCTACTTCCGGCAGTTCCTTGGCCAGATATTTGCGGCCCTGGTCATGGGTGTAAGTCCATCCCGCATCACCGGGAGTACCAATATAGACGAAACCAACCTTGAATTTTTCCTTTTGGGTATCTCCGCTATCTTTGCCCTTATCCTTGGTTGAGCCGCCGCAGCCCACCACAAATACTGACAGGAACACAAACAGCAGGATGAATGAACCCATTTTTTTGAACTTCATTGCACCTAAAACCCCCTTCAAAAATAATTTATTCGGTCTTACCATTCCCGTCTCTTTAAATACACGAGCAGGAACAGCCAAAGTTTTTTACTTCGACATTATGTCAATCGAATCCTGCAATTAAAACATAAAAAGCCTAATTTAGCTTAAACCGTTTACTTAAGCCTAGCGGCTAAACCCAGCGCAATCAAATAATCATATTTCAGATCAAGTTCCTGCTCCTGGCTTAGATTAGCAGGCAAAATCAATTCGCGCAGCGGGTCTGCAATTTCAACCTCCAACCCGCTGCCTGCTGCCAGACTTTCATCAAGGCCGCTAAAACGTGACCCGGATCCGCACAGCCAGATTTTTTCGATTTGCCCCTCAGACATACTGCTCTGAAGATTATAATATTCCACGGAACGGGTAACCTCATCAATAATATCTCTAGTCAGGTAATCATATATGCTGCCCTGACCGAAGTTAATATCTTCAGGGTTTCCATTGCCATCAGGAGAATTCAATGCCATGGCTTCATAAAATGCTGAACATCCAAACGACATGGAGCGATAAAAAACCAGAATATTTTTCTTAAACACCGAAAAATGTGAGCGTGACCCGCCAATATTCAAATATGCACTGACTTC
>JAAYCZ010000033.1 GCA_012729495.1 Syntrophomonadaceae bacterium
ACAGATCAGGACAGCACCCATATTATCTGGCAGGAAAATCAAACCAGTTTGCACCTCATGTCTACTATCACTTACCAAGAACTGATTAAGATGGCCGAAAGTATTCAGATCAAATAAAAGGCATTATGTGTAATAAACACCTTGCCTCAATCGTTATTATAGTGAGGCCCCAAAAGGCCAAATTAATGACGAAGGTGATAATCAGATGTTCAACGTATTGATACTTGAAGATGAACCTTATACCTTAAATTATTTAGAAGCCATCATAGGGGAGCATCCCCTGGTAAATAAAGTATACGGAACCGGCGACGGACGCCAAGCTGTCCAACTAGCTCGGAAAAAGCAGCCTACTATCGCTTTTTTGGATATCGTTTTATCTTCAGAAGACCCCTTTAACGGTTTGGAGGTAGCCCATTATATTTCCGAAATCAACCCGGCAACCAAAATAGTGTTCATATCGGGGTATGGCCGCTATGTGTTGGATTCGTTTGCGGTACACCCTTATGACTATATCCTAAAGCCAGTTAATAAAGATAGAATTTTCAATACCCTGACCAAATTAGCGAACCAAGTACTGCCTAAGGATAAATATTTTCATAAAATAATTATTTCCTGCAAAGACGAAACAGTTTTTCTTGATTCGGCGGAGATCTTCTTTTTTGAAAAGGAAGGCAAGAAAACGGTTGCCCATACCAGCCAGGGAGTGTATACGTTTAGTCGAAGCCTGAATGACTTGAACGATTCTTTGCCCGAAGAATTTCTCCGCACTCATAAATCGTTTATCGTCAATGTTAACAATATTAAAGCATTGCAGGTGACCGGAAGCAGGTCATGGGAAGTTGTGTTTGAGGATTATGATAAGCGTGCCTTGCTGAGCCGTTATAAATATCGGGAGGTGCAAGAAGGACTTTGCTTTCTCGGCAGAATAATATAATTACCCACTACCGCCTCAGCTATAGTTTCTCCGAACTAATCAACAGCCGTTGGATATTCAGGCCGTAATCTGCACTAATAAGGGCAAATAATGGGTTATATGGGAAATATCGTTGAAATATTGGCCGAAAGAAATCATAATAAAGCTACCGTACGGAAATCAGTTGATGGCGGCCTAGAAAGCAGGTGGAATAGATGAGAACACCTTCCATGTGGATTTAACGGAAACAATAATTTTATGGCATAAATGAGGAGGCCCATACATGAATGTTTTTAAAAAAACAGCCGCCAAGGTGGTTATAACTGCATTGTTGTTCGGATTGGTTACTGTTCCAGTGAACGCAGAGGTGATTACCTCCAATGTGGTTGAGCAGAAGGCAACCTCCGACCTCTCACCAAACGGCGTCATTCTAACCGGGGAGGCGACTAAAGACAAGCTCACCATGTACGGCTATCTGTATATTACAGTAACCTGGGAGAAAAAGCCGGGGCAAAACGTTAGAATCACTGGCATAAAAAAAGCCTGGACTACCGATCCTTATATGAAGCTGCAGAATACCAGTTGTAGTTCAAGCAGTGCTACAGCCTATTTCTATGATAACACTCATATCGCCACAGACAGTATCAAAATATACGCATCGGAAATTCAAACCTGATTTATCTTGATGTCGTTATTAAATACATTCATGGAAGAGTTTTATTTCACCGGGATGAGAGAAAATCATCCCGGTGTTTAATTGTAATTGGAGCGAAAGTAGCTGGCCATTCAGGGGCGGAATCTAGCAAATCGAATAGGGTGATCTAATTAGCAGGGAGAAAGCATGTTTGTTAAGTTTTCTTCCATAAAGGTTTGCCAAGGGGACGGGTTGATGTAAAATCCTATTTATCATTATGGTAGCAGGCCAAGACCTCTCCGTAATAGAGCATGTGGTAGTCATCATCAGCGTAAAAGTTGGTGCGGATCTCTTCATCCAGATCGTTGGGATTCATGGCTTGTTTATACAAGGTGCGGCACTCTATTATCAGGCCGCAGTTGTCTATGACTGGTCCGTCAACTGTCTGGGCTTCCTGGATGGGGATGTGCAGATCCCTGAATTTGTCCATATCCCGTCCGGATAGCTTGCCGGCCTGGGCCAGCATTTCCTTATAACCGTCGGAGCTGGGAAAGCTAACCGTAAAGGTATCAGAAGCTTCCATCAAACCATAAGTATGGCGGGAAAACCTTACCATCACCATTAAAATCGGTTTCCTCCATATGAACCCCATCATTCCCCAGCCGATAGTCATGGTATTGGCTGTACCATTGGCGCGAACAGAAAGAAAGGCTCCCCGGGGAAGCTGGGTCAATAGCTCCGTAGCATTCTCGAAAAAATCCCTTCGTATACTCATTGCACTGTCCTCCCAGTATTTTCTCTTGTAAGTATAGCTTTTTGCGACCGAAACGTTAATCATTTGTCTATCCAGACCGGGTCGCTGACAGTCTGGTTAAGAGTAATTTGGGTAATTGTTCGGGAACCGATACGTTTTATGAAGAGATCACCGGCTTGTTCCGGC
>JAAYCZ010000301.1 GCA_012729495.1 Syntrophomonadaceae bacterium
ACCATTTGGTACCGCGCCTAGCAAATCATGTTTTAGCCGGTTTTATTCAAAACTTGCTCAGAGCGGTTGTTTAGAAACATTATTTACTTCCCTGGTTAAACAAGCAGAGGAAATGGGCCTTCTTGATTCTAGTTCACTAGCAATTGACGCTACCCAGGTAGAAGCTTATGAAAAGTCCGTTCCCCGCAAGAATATCATCCAGGATGGTAATGCCGCTGATTGGGGTATTAAGAGTAAACAAGTTTAGATCCTCATATTATGGGTAAATGCGACTGTCTAATTATAATTTCTTTGTATATTTCAGGTATAATTAAAAAACCGATTATTATATCATCTCTTAAAACTATGACATACATGAAAATTAGAAAGGTGGGACCATGATTTGCTGATTCACTGTACGAAGAAATTGCTGAACGAGCTTAAAATCGCACCATCTATCGCGCCGGACGATTTCGATCCAATGTTTTCCTGGCGCGCCAACATCATAATGAAAAACCGCCGGAAAATCGTTGTTCTTATGTGCGACCTTAACCGTTATGTAGTGGTCCTTTATGGTCTGAAGGCAAAAGATTTCAAAGAATTGAACGAGCGAATCGTTGCGGCGATTCGGAATACGTTGCTCAAAGAGCAGGTTAACCTTGATGTTGTCGAATGTTATCTTGCCAAAGCGGGAGAACCGGTTTTTGTAAAGAATGCCACTGCAGGCCGCTTTCGGCTGGAAAAACTATCACCTGTTCGATTTTTGGCTCTTGGAGCATAAGGGGTAGGAAAAAGCGAGCGTTGAATTAGTTGTCAGTGAGGAAGATTTGGAATACCGTGACGGCAACGCGCGGCTGATGGAGGGAATTACGCTTTCCGAATATCTGCCCCGATATAAATATCTGCTCTACCATTACGATTTTGGTGATGACTGGCATCATTATATTAAGGTGACAGGCGTTTATGATGCTTTTACTGAGCGGTTGCCGCTACTGATCGCGGGAGAGGGTAATGCACCACCGGAGGATGTGGGCGGTGAAAGCGGCTATGAGGAGTTTTTAGGGATTATGGAGGATCCGTCACATGAGGAATATGAATATATGCATGATTGGGCTGAAAGCCAAGGATATCGAGAATTTGATTTTGAACAGACAAGCCACTTCGTGAAGTATTCTTTGCGGTGGTGAGTCAGTCAGCTATGAAAAACAGGCCTGTTCAGCATTTATGAAAATCGTCAAAGAGTGGTGCGAAGACAATAAAATAACTTAGAGAATTAAGAACATTGTGTCGAAATGATGTGGCTAATTTATGAATTGGAGATTGAACGATGAATGGACATCTGAATGACTGCCTGATATGTGATGGTAAGTTGGAATACCTTGACGCAGCGGAAGAAATGGAATGCGTGATTTGCCACAAAAAGCATTTAAACAATGTCCGCTGTATTAATAGGCATTATATCTGCGATGAGTGCCATAGCAAGAGCGGTGCCAAGATTATCCTTGAAGTATGCCGGACGACCGATTCTAAAAATCCCATCGAAATCATGCAAAAGTTGATGGCAAAGCCATTCATCCATATGCATGGGCCGGAACACCATATTCTCACAGGTGCAGCACTTCTTGCTGCCTATCATAACAGTGGAGGACAATTGGATCTGAATAAAGCCCTGAACGAAATAGA
>JAAYCZ010000302.1 GCA_012729495.1 Syntrophomonadaceae bacterium
AAATCACCCTCAAGTTTTTATCTTTTCTTTATCATACTTCAGGAAAATTGCGGAAGCAAGAGAACCGTCCCTATGCTTCTTAGAATTTAACCATGTCTTTATGCAATATTATATTGCCTTCCAGATTCTCGTTGCCGCCGCGTCCGCCTACCCAGATGTAAACCCGTGAACTGTCAGTCAATACTTGAACTTCAAACGAATTGAACATGGGAATAAATTCTGTGCTTATTTTTGAATGGGGGGCAATCGCAAATAATTCGTTAAACACTTCATCCTTAGGTTTCGGATCAAGATTATAGATCTTGATCCTGGCGTTATGTCGGTATGATCCGTTATTTAATACCAGCACGCGAATATTATTAATCCCCTCACTAATACTGATTGGACCGGTGGTATACCTGTACTTTAATGAGGCCATTCGTTCATCTCCCTGCTTGATGATTTATTTTTAGGATATGCATAAATAATATTATTGGTGTATTTACAGGAAAAGGTTTGATAAGATTTGAATCTGTATCATCAAGCGTGAAATCTAATCGGAAAAATCATGTTTCAATCAAGTTTAACTGCTCCAACCTTATTCGAATTTTAAAGAAGGAAGTGCCATGTCCATCATAAATTCTAAATTTTTGTAAAATAGCCGATATATATAATTAAAGGTCAAAAAGAGTTGAGGATTTGAAAAATGAGTGATATGAGTGATATAAAAAGCTCGATTGAGACGGAAAATATACCGGTTATTCCCACGGCGGAAGTAACCCCCCCTCTTCCGATTGATGCGGTCATACATGTTTTAATATCATCCAACCGAATGAGTGGGTACTTATGCATTGATCCGCCAATGAACGGAGGGGTTCCTCCGACACTTACGGCTCTTGAGGCTGCTATTGCGAGCTGTAAAATCACCTATGGTGTAAATACGGCTAAACTGAAAGAGTTGGCTGAAAACCCCATCTATAATGAAAAGATTGAAATTGCGCAAGGCATTATGCCAGAAAACGGAGTAAATGGAACATGTGCATTTAAGGTTAGATTAAAAGCAGACCCGAAGCCGAAAATAAAACCGGATGGCACGGTTGATTATCGCGATCTAGGTATGGTTGAAAATGTAAAAAAAGGGCAAGTTTTATGTGTAATAAAACATCCGACGGCTGGCACCGAGGGCATGACTGTTACCGGTAAAAAGCTGTTGCCTCTCAAAGGCAAGGCTGTCCCTTCTTTGTTGGGTAAAAATACGGAACTCAGTCAAGATGGTACGGTTATTTATGCAAAAATTGATGGCCAGGTGGAATATGATGACAGAAAGATTCATGTTAACAAGACCTTATCTATAAAAGACGTGGACAATTCAACTGGCAATCTGAAAGTTGTTGGTGATGTCGTAATCAGCGGTACGGTTCTTCCCCATTTTGTTGTTGAAGCAAGCGGAAATATTGAAATATATGGCACGGTTGCATCAGCCAAACTGAAAGCAGAAGGAAATATTATTTTGCGCAGTGGCGTGATTGGCAGCGAGCTAAGCTGCAAAGGAGATTTAACCAGCAAGTTTATCGAGAACAGTAATATTTCTGTAATTGGTTCCATAACCGCAGATTATATCATAAATAGTAATATTGAATGTGGCCAAAGTCTGCAGCTTATTGGCTCCAAAGGTAAAATATTTGGTGGAAGCTGTGTGGTTGGGCAGGATATAACAGCCTACGTCATTGGTTCCATGGCCTGGCCGAGGACCGATTTAAAGCTTGGCACTGTTCCTGCTGTTATAAAAAGGCAGCAAGAGCTTACCCAACTGCTTCCCGGTTTGGAAAAGCAAATAGAAAGTTTAAAATCCCTTATTTCATTGTTTCAGCAACAAGAATCTGCCAACCAGCTAACTCCCCAAAATAAAATGATACTGGACAAATCAATTTTTAGTTATGAAACCTGCACAACCATGTTTGAAAGCAGCAAACAAGAATTGGCGGATATTAATGAATCAATCCGGAAAATGGGTTGCGGTAAAATTATATGCTCAGATCATATCTTCCCGGGAATAAATATTACCATAGGCCCTGCCAAGCTATTTATCGTTGATAAAATGAGGAGCACTACATTTTATAATAATGGAGACAAGATTTGTCAGAGTTCTTCATAGAAAAGTAGTTATTCCCTTAGCTAGGCGATTAAGTTTGCAATTAGGACGTAACAATACGGTTGGCTGAAATATTTTAAATGTTATATGAATAAGAATAAGTTTTCTATTTCATTAGCAATAATAATTTTCGGAAATTCAATCCCGTTTGTCTCATAAATCTTTGGCCGGGAATGAATTCCCGGCTACAGTTTTGGTTGATATTATTTTTGGCAAACCGTTTCCACGGTTTTAGGTTGATGTAATTTTTGCAAGCCGACCCCGAGAAAATCATAAAATAAATCCTCCGCTCACTTCCTCATCATTTCCGCTCCGTTGGCGAAAAATTCTTTTCCCAATCATCCACGTAAAACCCGGTGGCCCATTCGGCCATAATGATGGTTGTTCCTTCCTGCAGGGGAATTTCTCCCAGGGGGGAGCTGTTTAATTGTTGGCCGTTGATACTGAAAATGTATAATCTGCTTTTGGTTTTTACCACCGCAATATCCTTGTTGGGAGAGGTAACTGCGTCCAGCGCATTGGGAACCCGGTCTTTGATACTCTGCCAGCCGGGATACAAGGTATCGTAAAAAACCAGATTGGCGGGAGGAATGAAATTGATATTGAAGTCCACAGTTGCGGGAGCGCTGCTGGCGTAATAATTTACTCTCCCCTGCAGCTGCCAGT
>JAAYCZ010000303.1 GCA_012729495.1 Syntrophomonadaceae bacterium
CCGGATGATCCCGATCACCCGCTGGATCTGACGGACAGCACGGGTACGAGTTTCGAGGTGTTGGGCGGCAATGCAGTGTCGTTATCGGGCAACCAGGTGACGGCCAGGGCGGCCGGACAGACCCTGCTTCGGGGGTCATACAATTTGGGCGGCGACCGGAGTTTAGACGACGGCACGGTATTTTCGGTTATGAATGAGACCCCCCCCTCCACGGCACACACCATTACCGCCACGGCCGGTGCGGGTGGCAGCATCTCTCCGCCCGGCAATATCGGAGTGAGCGCCGGAAGCAGTCAGACTTTCAAGATTACGGCAAATAGCGGCTATAGCATTGCCGATGTTAAGATTGACGGCAGCAGCGTCGGCGCGGTTGCTAGCTATACTTTCACAAATGTGACGGCGAACCATATGATTGCCGCGACATTTAAGGAGAATGTGAATAGCGGCGGTGGTGGAGCTTCCTCCGGAATAAGTGCGAAAATCAGCATATTGACCGCGGAGTTTAGCAAAGAGGGCGGCCAAGATATTGTTATGACCCTTACGTCGGGAACTTACACCCTTACTGCTATCAAGAACGGTGACCAGATATTGGTGAAAGGTACGGACTACACCGTGTCCGGCAATACCGTGACGATTAAGAAAGAATACCTTGCTACGCTCGCGGCGGGGCAGCACCAGCTGGTCTTTGACATGAACGGCGGCACTGACCCGACCCTCACTATCACCGTCCCGGACGATGAGACACCGCCGGCAAATTGGACGAACCCGTTTGCCGATGTGAATAAATCCGCGTGGTATTACAGCGATGTGGAGTATGCCTGCCAAAACGGCTTGTTTACCGGAACGAGCGAAAATACGTTTGCCCCTAATATGCCTATGACGCGAGGTATGCTGGTTACGGTACTGGGCAGACTGGCAGGTGTGGATCCGGGCAAGTACGCGACAAGCAGTTTTGCAGATGTGGCGGCGGACCAATATTATGCCGCGTTTATCGAATGGGCAAAAGCAAGCGGCATTGTCGCAGGTATCGGTGAAAGCCTGTTTGCACCAGACGCGGAAATCACGCGGCAGGATATGGCGGTAATTCTCTACCGTTACGCCGAGTATACAGGCAAAGGGCCGCAAGGCTCATGGACTATGCCTTCGCCGTTTGATGATGTCGCGGATATTTCCGACTATGCTACAGAAAGCGTGGCGTTCTGTTACATGAATAATATCATTACAGGCAGGTCCAATAATACCTTTGACCCCAAAACTGAGGCTACTCGTGCTGAAGTCGCGGCTATGCTGCATAGATTTATAGAAACGTTAAAAGAATAAGTGATTTTTGGGGACAGTCCCCAAAAATCACTTTTTCCGACTTTGTCGTGGGTATTAATTCATTGGCATAAGAGTTAAGCTTTTATCCAGTCAATTAGATGTTGGCCAGTTTGGCTATTTGCTGCGGGATTCAAAACATAATTGGAAATAATTACAATGAGTGTTTATAATTGAGTTAGATACCTCTCTGTTAGCCAAAAGGTAATAAGCTTTTTCCTGACCAAGAAATACTGGAATAGTACCTAACTAGTTGGTGAGGTTTCATAGTGGAGGTATTAGTTGTTACATAAACTTGTGCAAACTAAAGGTTCTGAACATTCTTTAGAGCTTTTGGTCTTTTTGGGGTAGCTAATACACTTGAATTATTCATGAAAACTGCTAATTCGGTTTTTTAAATAGTCCATTGTAAAATTATTTAATTCATATTCTTTACAGGCAAAAATATGTCTTTGCCTTTCCTATTTTGCCGACGGGCGCATTTTTGTGCCTTTGGGGGATGGTACCGTCCAACATCTTTGTCGGGAATGTCAAAATGTGATTGTAGCTAAGTTGATGGGGATAGAACAACTTTAGCAATATCAGAAGAAGATTATCCTTATTTTAAAGAGATAATCAAATATAATAGAAATAGCACTGTGATGAAATGGCACTTTAGTTGGTATAGCATATTGAAAGGATAGAAACGTAAATGATAATGAATAAATTATTAGATTACATCATATCTTTAACCCATCTCTATGGTCTGGTTCATAAGGATAAAGTGGTGGAGATATTTAACCTGCAAAATAAGGAAAAGCTCGATGTTATAGTCCTTAATGATATCATGAATAATCCGCCAGAAGATTTAGCGAACAACTTCGTAGAGATTAATGGCGATTATTTTGTCCATGAGACCATCATGGAATTTGATGATTTCAATGAGCAGTTAAAACACCGCAAAGGTAAACCCTTTTATATTCCAGGCCAGGAAGAGCTCCTAAAATATAAAGAAGAGAATTACTTTGAAGTTAATAAACAGTACCAGGCATTGCTGAGTTATGTAACCAAAAATATCTTTGATGGCAACGAATTTGCGGCGGAGATGCTTTGTGAGGACATTCAGGGGATATGCCAGTTTGATTTTTCGGTGCAGGAAATTTTTGAGGTGTTTAATACCAGGGGTGTAGACTTTAAGAGTGAAAAACAAGTCAATAAGGTAATGCAGTTGGTCATGGAACTGGCTAATAACACTAGAATCTGGGAAAACAACGGCCATACTCCTAATGAGATTTTTGAGAAATTTGGGAAGCCAAATTTGAGGCCACTTCCTGCTAACCCCTTTGAGTTTAATAAGGCGGAAATTATTGACTTTAGGACCGGAAAGAAAGTCGGCAGAAACGATCCATGTCCCTGCGGCAGTGGGAAGAAATATAAGAAGTGCTGCTTGGGGAAGTGATTTTCGGGGACAGTCCCCAAAAATCACTGTGTCCATTATATATTTAGGAGTTTTTAACCAGTTTTGCGTTTCAACCCCCTGTTTTTGCTTCCGGAACAGAAAATAAGGGCCGAGTTTTGCGTTTTGAGGGCATTTTTTGCCGGAGAAACAGAAAGCTCGGCTTTCGCGTCTTTTATCCCTTTTTCCTATCATAAGGACAGGGCTTAGGCAGACTGAGCCATCACGGACCTCAGGACGCCGGGCTACTATCTAAGGAAAGGAGTGGGACGAATGGCTGTTGCTACGACTCCGCTGAGCAGCAATCTGCTCATCCTGGTTGCCAATGACGATGCCAGCGGCAATCTTTCCCGCAAATA
>JAAYCZ010000304.1 GCA_012729495.1 Syntrophomonadaceae bacterium
GACCGCCTATCTGGACTATAATCTGCACCACAGTGCTGATCCTAAAACAAGCCAGGCCTTGGAGATTTCCGGATTTGAAGATCTGCAACATTTTCAACGCTTGATGGAGACGCTTTGTGGTCCGGCTCCGGTTTGCAGTCAGAGCGAAAAAGAAACATTTATTGAGCAGACGATGCAAGCCAAAAATCTGGTTAATAATCTTATTACCCCCAGTCGTCAGGATCTCATTGAAATCCTCGAAAAGACGCTGCAATAATCGCAGGCCAGGCTTCTGAGTAATTGTCCTTATCTGGAATAATCTGCTGTCCTCTTCAATATACTTTTACAAAGTTATGGGGGAGGTAGCTTAAAGATGAGAAAAAAATACACAATTGCCTGTGTAATGATGATTATTTTTTTATTGGGACTGGTCCCGCCGGCGCTGGCCAGCGCCGAATTGGAAACCGTCAAAGCTGACGCCTACATATTGACGGATGCGGATTCGGGAAAAATTCTGCTGGCTAAAAATGATAATAAACGCTTGCCTCCGGCCAGTATGACCAAATTGATGACCATGCTTTTAGCGATTGAGGCCCTGGAGGAGGGGCGGGTCACCCTCAAGGAGGAAATAACCACCAGTGAAAATGCTTCCAAAATGGGAGGGTCCCAGATATATCTTGCCCCGGGTGAAGAAATGACCTTTGAGGATATGATGATCGCCATAGCAGTTGGTTCCGCCAATGATGCTTCTGTAGCCGTAGCCGAAAAACTGGAAGGTACAAATAAAAATTTCGTGGCTAAAATGAATGAACGGGCCAAGGAACTGGGCATGAAGAATACCCAGTTTATCAATACCAACGGTTTACCGGCGGACGGCCATTATACGACCGCGGCTGATATGGCCATACTGGCCCGGGCTGCCCTGCAGCATCCGCGGATTATGGAATACTGTTCCATTAAGGAATATCCGCTGCGCGGGGGTAAATTCATTCTTTACAATACCAATAAGCTGCTATGGTGGTATAAGGGTACCGATGGATTTAAAACCGGCTATACCGAAGAAGCTAAAAACTGTCTGACCTCGACGGTAAAAAGGGACGGTCTGCGGCTGATTGCCGTGGTCATGGCTTCTCCGGAAACCCGTGGCCATTTCCGCGATTCGATGGAAATATACAATTATGGATTTGCCCGTTATGCCTATAGAACTTTTGTGCCCCGCGACAAGGTATGCGGTGTGGTCAGGGTCGGCAAAGGCAACTTGGATCAGGTGCAGGCCGTGGCCCGGGAAGATGTTGGCTCCCTGTTTATTAAAGGAGAAAAAGCCAAAATTACCAGCAAACAGATTTTGCTTAAATATGTCGATGCACCCATAAGCAAAGGAGAAAAGCTCGGTGAAGTGCAGATATATAAAAACGGCACGAAAATTAAAAGTGTTGAATTAATTGCAGCTCAGGATGTTAAACGGGGTGGAATCATCAAGCAAATCAAGAAAATGTTTGTTGAAACTTATCTATTATGATTGGAATTTAGTGGAAGGAATTAGTCCCCTTTCTGTGGAACTACCTATCAGTTCCATTATACAGAGAGGGGACTTTTTATTATGAGGATAGAATTTAAACAGGTCAGAAGTACGTTGGTAGTTAAACTATCCGGCGAATTTGATATGCTGATCGCGGAAAAACTACGCCGGGAAATAGACAGCCGTCTCGACAGCAAGCAAATAAGTAACCTTATCATTAACCTGGAGAAAGTCACCTTCATAGATAGTTCCGGTTTGGGAGTGATTATCGGCCGTTACAAAAAAATTCATGCGCAAAAAGGGCATATGTATATTGTCGGCGCCGCTCCTTCGATCGAAAAAATTTTAGTCTTCAGCGGCATAAACAAATTAATTCCGATTTATAAAAATGAACAGGATATCATTAATATATAAAAGGAGGTGGAGACCAGCTCCGGCTGGAAAGCTTATGAACATAAGAAATTATATGCGCATCGAATTTCCCAGTCTTCCCGAGAATGTTTCCTTTGCCAGGGCCTGCGTGGGCGCCTTTGTTGCCCAGCTTGACTGTACCCTGGAGGAAATTGAAGAAATAAAACTGGTGGTATCAGAGGCAGTTTCCAACTGTATCATTCATGCTTACGATAATAACGGTAATAAGAAAATCGTAGTGATGGCCAGTATTGGCGATGAACGTTCCCTGGAAATAATGGTGGATGATTTTGGCAAAGGCATTGCTGATATCAAGCAGGCTATGGAACCGACCTATTCCAGTGACGTATCCCGCATGGGGATGGGATTTACGTTTATGAAATCATTTATGGACGATGTTGAGGTAAGGAGCATGGTCGGGGAAGGAACCAGTGTAACTCTGCGACGTAAGTTCATGTACCATGACAGAGAAGCTTTAGCTTAAGCAAGGGGTGATGAATTTGCCCCCTGAAAATAAATATGACAATAATGAAAAGATGGTGGAGCTGGCCCAAAAAGGAGATGCCGATGCCCGCGCCCGGGTCTATGAAAACAATATCGGGCTGGTTTATATGGTTTTGGAAAGATTTAAAAACAGCTCGTATGAATACGAAGATCTTTTTCAGATCGGTTCCATCGGCTTGTTAAAGGCCATTGA
>JAAYCZ010000305.1 GCA_012729495.1 Syntrophomonadaceae bacterium
GGAGGATTATTGTCAAAGTCAAAATGTCCATTGGCTTCATAGATTCCGTTATGATACTCCCCGCCGCCATCGCTTATTTCGTATTGGACGCGGTAATCGCTGTTATATCCATCGTTTTCTCCGGTTATATGCGCATTAATAACGGGAGGAGCTATATCAAAATAAAAGGTGTTGCCGATATATTCCTGCTTTGCTTCACAAACTGTCCCTTGTGTTGTTTTTGTCCACATCTCAGCATAGCCAATAAACTGTACCTCACCATTAAACAAATCTTCCTCTCCGGTATATGTCTTTATCCACTTCTTCTGTATTTCCTCTGATGCAAGATTGAAAGAGGTGAGATAATTGTTTATGAAATCCACAGGCTGATATTCTATCATTTCAAATTCATCTGCATCAGATGCATTTTTACCGCTTGGTACCCACTTATAATATAGTTTGATAATAAAATCCTTATCAGGAATTTTATCTCCCCGGATTTTGATATTATGCTCCTTTGCCACTCTCCCTTCTGCACTATCGAGAGAAAGATTAAATACGCGGGTTGCAATATCAAAAGTATCTGTTGGGAAATAACTATCCATCTGATTTCCAACGGTATCGGAAAAGTTCGCCCATAACTTATATGTGTCTTTACTTCCCTGCACTCCCGCTATTTCCACTTTTTGCTCCGGACTATTTGTCGAAAGAGGTTTGCCCGGGGGTACACCGTCAGCCCTTCCAATTCCTAATTCAACTTTTTTAATTCCTGATACATCTTTTTCAACACTTTGAGCTCCTGATGCAAGGGTTTCAACACTTTGAATTCCTGATATACCTTTTTCAACTATTTGAATTCCTGATACACCTTTTGATGCAAGGGTTTCAACTTTTTGAACTTTATAATAAAACTCAGGGTCGATTTTATCCACACCCTGATCGGATACATCGTATTTCGCCGTTGCTTTATTCCCTTCTACAGTTACTTTTACGCCGTTTACGACAGGTGGTATGGTATCGATTTTAATCTCAATATTTTTTTCATTTTTATTTGTAGCAGTATTTCCTGCTTTATCCGCTATATCATATTCTAAATAAAGAGGATATTTTATTGTTTTATCCGGCTCGATGCTAATTCCGTCTAAGCTAACATGTCCATCCCGGCATGAAAGCACCACAAAATCTCCGGAATCTGGCCCATACTTTATCTTAGCCTTTCTTTTTATATTATTATCATAGTAGCAAAGCCATATATATGCGCCTTTTTGGGATACCCCTGAGCCCTCATCCTTAAATTTCAAATAAGAACTACCATCCAATTGCTTTTTAAATCCCGTATCAATTTTTGTTTTTTCCCAATCTAAAGCAGGCCCTTCTAAATCAATGCCCACTATCTTGTTTAAAGGTGTTCTTTGGCTGCCACCAACAGGCGGCAGAACCAATCTGTTGTTTATTACCTCCATACCCGAAACATTTTTTAAAGGGGTAATAATATCATCAGCAAATACGAATTCATTTTTCTCGTTAAATTGGCCTTTGAAATCGAGATAAAATAACTCTCCTTCAAGATTAGCAAAATCATTTATTTTAGGTTCATATCGGAATAAAAGCTCAGTCTGTCCTGTGTTTATACCATTATTTGCGTTATTATTAACATGCATAATTCGAGCGCCTGCCAAATCTGCGGTAACAAATCTGTTATCGATTAGTTGTTTATTTTTGTTATAAACCTGCAGTTTCAGTTTCGTGGTTTCCCTGCTTAAAGTATTGACTTTAATTTCTTCATTCAATACAATCCGAAAAATAGGGTATTTATCGTTTTTAATGCCAAACATTGTCGGTTGATTAGACTGATCTCCCGATCCTCCGGTAAGTTCAGGGGGCGTAAGCTCTACCGGTCTTTTGCCGATTGCATAGGGATATCCTCCCTGATTTATGTCACTTCCATAGTAATCTGTTCTTTTGGGGTAAAAGGCTCCATTACTCGTGTCAGTATAATTTGTTTGATGGATAAGCGTATACGTATCATCTATAGTGTGAGTTTTATTCGTAAATTTGCTTGTTATATCAGTCCTTGTATCATACGGATTACCCGCTATATCTGTTATTTTAGCTCCCGTAGGGCATTCTATTTTAATTGCTTTCCCCAAGGTATTTATGTTATAACCTTCATTCGTCATATCCTTAATCTTATAATCAAAATAAAGGTGATCCTGCTTATCGTTTGTTTTTACATATTCTGCTTCCAAGTGATTGCCTTGCCCTACATCTAACCAAAGCTTAGGTGTTCCCGTAACTTTAACCTTTTCGTCAAATTTAACCCAATATCTAACCGTATCCCCTATAACCTTGCCTTTACCGCCATTGTTTCCTATGGGTTTATAATCTCTCCATTCCTGGTCGTATATAAGTCCGACAGAATGGACATTGGGCTTGCCTCCATCCTTCAAATAAACCCTTACATTAGTCACTGCGGCACGGTTTTGTTTCCCGTTTTTATCACCGCCCGAAGACTGGAGATATGCTAAAATACGTGTACAGCCTTTGGGGAAGGTATGCCAGCCAGAACCCTTATTTATTGCTGTTTCCGTATCATTGTTTGTTTTGCCTTTCCTATATTCATACTCGCTGGTTGAAACTTGCTTCAATATGGGAGAACCACTGCCGTAAAATCTTATACTTGCAATCCCAGTTTCATAATCTTTTCCATTATCAAAGTTTCGCGTATCTGCCATAATCATAATTTGAAGATCTTCTTTTTCCACAAGTTTTTTTAAATCAGCATCCAAATACGCTGCAAAATCCACATCAAAATTTCTTTTGTTATTATTAGGATTATAAATCCCAATAAATTTTGCTTGCTGATCCCCAAAACAAATGTTCGGATATTTGGAATCCCACCAATTGTATAAAAAGTTGACTTTATAATTTTCTATATCCTCTGGTTTCTTAATGGCAGGACGGTAATAATCTTCAGCCCTATACAATTTAAACTTATTGAACACAGATTCCGCAGAGGAAACGGAATCTTGGTCTTGATTATTGAATTTTATTTCATCAATTCCAAGGGCTCCCCATTCACCTTTGCTTAATTTTGTGGACTCTACCTGTGCACATCCGGGAAAAAATATATCGTCTGCTTTAGCAATTGATATAGAAATGCATTGCATCATAAATACCAACGCAATTACCGTACCTAAAACTTTTTTACCCATATTCTTCTTTCCTTTTTTAATTATTTCATTCATCCCAACAAAACTACCTCCATCAGTTCATTCACAGTCAAGCGCAGCCTTCCATCACCCCATATAACATAATCACCGTCGGTTTTGACACTTTTAAACAGAGCTTCGTTATTAAGCTCTGCGTATTTCATGGTGTGGAGTTTAACTGATAAATCGACGGTCACACTGCTTCCGCTCTCCATCTCCATGAAGAGCCGGTAATCCTTCAGAGGAACAACGGACTTGATATAATTCACGCATCTCCCTCCTTCTCCGCAGCAAATATAAAAATCCCATCCTACAGATTAACTATAGAACGGGATTTTATTTTGCGCATCGTCCGAATGGACGATCTTAGGTGACACGGGTGACACGGGGACGGTCCTTTTGTCACCGAGTGACACGGGGACGGATCCTTTTGTCACCTATTTTTCAAATGGGATGGGCGTATATATCTTGAAGAGTATCTCGCGAAGAAATAGCCAGGAGCGGCTCGGGAAACGATACACGAAGATCAGGTAATGCGTAATGAGGTCATTCAGTCAATAAATTGCGGACAAATACGAGCCTATCTATTCGAAAGATTGCTGAATTATTAGGCGTAAATCGGAGAGTCGTTGAGTTATTAGTATCCAAATCGAAATAACCTTCGGGAAATAATGTAAGTATAAAACTTCCCCGAGTCCCCCTAACCTGCGGTAAATAATGTGACAAAAGGACCGTCCCCGTGTCACCTAAGTTTTTCTGCCAGGCGGGCGCGGCGGTCGATTTGAAGCTTTTGAAATATTGCTCGCATATGGGCGCGCACTGTGCTTTCGGTTATTATCAGTTTTTCCGCGATTTCGCTGTTGCGCAATCCCGCAGCCGCCAGCTTGGCTACTTCATATTCCCGTTCCGTTAAGTCAGGAGGCAGGTCGCCTGAGAAAAGAGCTTCACGCAACGTGAACCAGCCTTGCGAGAAACGCTTCCTGACGGTCTTAAACTTTTCCAAAAGGCTGGGATAATCAAGCGCAATGACCTCATCAACCATATTCCCCAGCAGTTGTGAATAGGAGGCAAAGGGAGAGATCAACCCATCGGGAAGAGCCTTTTGGGCAGCTTGTTCAACAAAAGCAGCGGCTTGGGCACGGTTGCCCAACGCCATTTGGCTGATGGCCATAAGGAAACAAGCAAAGAGATCCCCATAGGGACTCAATAGCCCGTCTGCCGGTCGTATGGCTTGCAGCGTGCCTATAACTCGAGCATATTCACCTTGATGCATGAGAAAACGCAGGTGTACGAACAACCCGATTAGGGCCATAGCGGGTGATAGGCGGCGCTCTGCAAAATCTGCATTTTGCAGCCAATCAGCGATACTCATATGATTCTGAAACTCGTTTTGAAGAACGCCCCGAATAATATCCAGCAGCGACCGAATGATAGTCGTATCCTGCCGGTCAAAGGAGGCAGCACGTTCCATTGAGGCAATAGCACGCTCCCAACCGACGGTATCCGCTTTGTGCAGCGCAACGTGGGCCAGCAGTATGGAGGCACCCAATAGAACCACGCTTTGCTGCTTGCTTTCGGCAAGAAACGCTGCCTTGTAGGCAAGTATCTCCGCATCACTCAAATTTCCCCGCTGATAGGCAAGTTCCGCCCGGAGCAGTACATCTGCACCGCTGCCGTGACCGTTGGTAAGACGCGAATAGATGGTGATGTACTCCTCCAATGCATCAGCCTCACGATCGGCCTCACCAGGTGTAGTGTAGAACTCAGTCAAGGGCGAATAATTACCAAAGCACCAGAGCGCGGTAGGTAGTATTACCCGGGAGCATTGGTTTTTAAAAAGCGGGGCAGCCTGTCTGAGTATGGCAGTCATCTCTGCCGGACAAGGAAAACTCCTATATGAAGACAACAGCAGCCATTCCCTTAGCAAATCTGTATTCTCCAGCAGTTCCGGCATGGTATGCAGTTCTTCTATTAATATCTCAAATTGCTCATTCAGCCCGGCCATAAACAACGCCCAGGCAATGCGGAGTATGTTAAGGATATGTATCTTTTTAATTTCTTCCGGGCAATTTTGGGCAATATCCAGAGCTAACTCGGCAAAGGGTACACCGTTGATTGTTTCCAAATTCATTTCGGAAAGATCAAGTGAGAGTATCCGCTCATAATCTCGAATTTGCATGTAATAGCCGAGAGCTCCGGCGTCCTGTCCTTCATCCCGGCAATAATCTCCCGCCCGCAGCAGGCACTGGCGTTCAAACGCAGGCCCGCGCTCCCCGCGCTTTTGAATAAACAGCTCTCTCAGAATGCTATGCACTTCGTACTGCCGCTCGGCCGGATCGTAGCAGATAAAGGGGCTTGCGAGCGCATCCAAAGCATATTCGGGCAGTGTATAACAGCCGATTAGGGAACATGCCTGCTGTATACTGACTATCTCAAACGGGGACAGGTGCAAAAGAAAGGTTTGCTGATCTTCGGTCAACTTATCCCACACTATATGCTCCATGAGGGCCAAAATACCAGGCGTATCGGAAAATGTGCCTGTTTCCAGAAATGCTGAGAGCTGTAAATAGATTGCGATAATCCAGCCTTCAGTGTAGCGCTCGATCTCGTTTGCATCCTCCGGGGTAATTTTTACATTGGCCAGGGCATAATAGCGGCTGATATCTTCTGCTCTCAACCGCATATCGGCAGTTGTAATATGCAAAACCCCATGACTTGCAACAATAGCAAGGGCATCTCGTTTGAGCATTTGGGTCACGATAATGATATGTAAGCTCTGGCCGCCATGTTCGAGGAGCGCAAGCAAAAAGGCGGGCGTCAGGGCTTCCTGCAAAAACTGAAAGTTATCTATCACCAGATAAGTTTCATGTTTGCACTGGACTGACCGCAGGGCTTCAGTTGCTTCGCCAATAGTGCCAGCGTTGGGCAGTCCAATTTTGATGAGACGCTCACCCGCATGGCTATCAATCTTCTCAATCTCGCGGCAGAGTCGCCGGAAACCCGCAGAGGGCTTTTCATCCATGGCGGTGAACCAATAGACAGATGTACTCTGGGAAAGCTTATTTTGCAAGAAGTCTCGTATCGCTGTGGTTTTGCCATAACCGGACGGGGCTTCGATAACGGTTACTGATGCCAAGCGCAGCCTCTCCAATTTGCGTTTGAGCCGGTCGGAATAATAATGCAGTTCGAAGCTGCCGCTTGTTTTTTGTCCCACATTATTCCCTCCCCGTAAAGATCTTCTTACTTCTATCTTCGTTGGATTTTGCAAAAATCCTTTCCAAGTGACACGGGGACCAAGTGACACGGGGACGGTCCTTTTGTCACCTATTTTTTAAAATGGGTTAGTCCAGAAAAGACACGATTGAGGAGGTACGATACATTTTAGGGTTGATTGGAGGGAACTTGAACGAAGCAATTCAGGAATTTAAGCGGTTTTAAAAGGAGCAGGATGAGGCGAAGTACATAGATGAAGACGATGAAATGATTAAAACTCTTGATGATGGGCGTATATATCTTGAAGAGTATCTGGCGAAAAAATGATCAAGAGTGGCCCGGGAAGCGATGCATGAAGATCAGGTAATGCGTAATGAAATCATTCAGGAATTGAGGACAAATACAGGCCTATCCATTCGAAAGATTGCTGAATTATTAGGCGTAAATCGGAGAGTCATTGAGCGATTAGTATCCAAATCGAAATAACTTGCGGGAAATAAATGTGACAAAAGGACGATGCCCGTGTCAAAAGGAACGTCCTATGTCACCCCGAGAAACAATGTGACAAAAGGACCGTCCCCGTGTCACCTATTCTTTTTTACATCTGGGTCATATTTGCACATTCATTTGCACATTCATGACAGACTTGGGCGCATTGCTGGCAGTGCTGGTCTTTAAACATCATACATTCTGTGGCACAGGCATCACATATTGTCCTGCATGCATTGCAGATAAATTTAGCTTCGGTATGATCCATAGACATAGTTTGAACAGCCAGGTTACAAAGATCTGCACATAATCTGAGCATTTTGATACAGTTTGCCCTAGCATGAGCATCCTTTTCTTCTAAACAGGAATTAAAGCATTGGTTACATACCTGTAAGCATTTTTCACAGGCATCGATACAAGCCTGATATTTAGTTACTGATGTTTGCGTTACTGTCATGATGGTTGTCCTCCTTGTTTTTTATTAATAAACAGTTACTATTATTCTCAATGGACAGATATTTATTCAGAAAAAATCTGATTGCAGATGGCAAGTGATAAACATATACATTAAGTACTAACGGGTTAAAGCCAGGTTGTTATTTAAATCTTTGGAGAAGAGCAATTGGTGAATTGATAGTCCACTGTGTCTAAATGAGGCTGCACAAGATTGCAAGTAAAAACGCCACATGCAAATAAACCTTTCATCAAACTTCTCTCTTACCAGATGTATGTTGTTTTCAAAATTTTCTGCCCAAAGGTCTAAGGTCATGGCATAGTGCATGCGCAAGCATTCTGCGTCCAGCAGGTGGAAATCATACTCTGGCAATAGCCAGATTGTTTCACGTAACGATGGAATGTAACCGCCGGGAAATATATTTTTTTATCCATGGGTTGCCAGGTACCTCAGTCGTATGGGTAATCGTATACAGCAGTGATAATCCGCCAGGCTTCAGCATATCCTTGATAGCGGTCATATAAACTGGCAAATAAGCCTGTCCCACATGTTCGAACATGCCTACACAGACTATCTTGTCAAACTTATCGCCTCTGGCTGCCAGTTCTCGGTAGTCTATTAATAAAACATCCACCAGGTGACCTAATTCCAACTCCTTGATATGCTGTTTGGTTTTTTGGTATTGTTCTTTGCTGACAGTGGTGACACGGGGACGGTCCTTTTGACACCTATTTTCCTAAATGTTATACTGGGCAAAACATGTTATGGGGGTTATCCAATGGCCAGAGTGCAGCGGAGGTACAGTGCATCAGGTTGTTATCATATCATGCTTCGCGGGAATGAACGGAAAAATATTTTTCTGGATGATGGCGACCGTCATCGATTTCTTGATATTTTATTAAAGAAAAAGATCGAAACGCAACTAATAATTTATGCTTATTGCTTGATGGATAACCACATACATTTAGTCGTACGTGACGACAAAAACGAGATATCAACAATTATGAAAGGTATAGCTACTAGCTATGCCATGTTTTTTAATGTCAAAAACAATCGGGTAGGACATGTATTCCAGGACCGTTTTAAAAGCGAGCCTATCGAGGATGAACGGTATTTGATGTCAGTAATACGATATGTTCACAACAATCCTGTTAAAGCAAAAATCGTTGAAAAACCTGATCAATACAAATGGAGCAGTTTCCGAAGCTATATTAGTCCAGAAAAGACAACGATTGCGGAGGCAAGATACATTTTAGGGATGATTGGAGGGAACTTAAACGAAGCAATTCAGGAATTTAAACGGTTTTCAAATGAGCAGGATGATGCGAATTACATAGATGAAGATGAAGAAATAATTAAAACGCTTGAGGATGGGCGTACATATCTTGAAGAGTATCTGGCGAAGAAATGGCCAGGAGCGGCCCGGGAAATGATACATGAAGATCAGGCAATGCGTAATGAGATCATTCAGGAATTGCGGACAAATACGGGCCTATCAATTCGAAAGATCGCTGAATTATTAGGTATAAACCGGAGGGTCGTTGAGCGATTAGTATCCAAATCGAACTAACCTGCGATAAATAGTGTGAGAAAAAACCTTTCACGTATCCCCGCGAACCTGCGGGAGCAATGTGACAAAAGGACCGTCCCCGTGTCACCTTAATTCTTAATCTGCTGCAGGATATCAAACATTGCTTCAGGTGTAGCACCTTTTACGCTGAGTTCCACCAGAACATCTTCATATAATACACTGAAACGCATCCTCTGCCCTAGCTCATCACCTGCGTCTGTAGTTCCATAAGTCCGTGACTGCACCACATCGAGGGTAAGCTCATTAATTAGGAATATTGGATTCCCAACAATCTCACGTAATTTGTCAGGTACAGAATCAGCTCGAGGAATCGGATACAAAGCAAGGTCGTAATTCTTAGTATCGTCAACTGAAGTAATACGCGTTTTATCGTCGTCATCCAGCAGCGAAACACTCCAGTTAATATACCCCATGCCTTTTGTCCAATTAACAAATAGTACATTCTGCTCCTGATTGATAAAGCGCTGAGCGTCCTCAAACACAAAACCAACAGGGATTTCTTTCGGTAGATATGCGCCAAAATCGATATCTGCACGGGCTTCATCAAGACTCAGTCGATCCTCTCGCAACTCTGGTACGACAGGATGAAACACATCAAGGTCGGCTGTACCTCCTTCAATCAGCAGGCCAATAATCTCTGATATCTCATTCTTAACAACTTCCTTTTCTACTTCTGCACCGCCAAGTTCCACATAATAGGCTACATCCGAAAGCTTGAAAGTCGCAAAATAGATGATATTCTTAAGTCCTTTACTATTCCGCTCTGTCTCAAAATAGCCTGCTGTTACCGCTGTCCCGAGTACATCTGAACTTTTAGTTTCACAGTCAAACACATAATCGAGCATAACTTCACCGGGCGCAAGCTGGATATAGGTCTTGAGCCCGGCGGCAGATACGGCATGGGCATTAATATTAAATAGGGTTGCGCCATTTTCATCACTTTTAAAATTTGCTGTTGCTTTTATATTATGTTTATTTTTAAGCATTGGGAATACAGCTTTAATTTCGTTGGCAGTCAGTTCCTGCCAAAAATGTCCCGGAATATAGATATTAGCTGCCGCCTGCCCATCGGCTCTATTGAAATCCAACGTATATTTGTTTGGAACACTGGTTATGGGTGATCTGGATTCCGGCTGTAAGACAGAAGGGTTAGCACCTGGTGTCGGCGTTATATTGTGTTGCGTTAACTTTGGTATTGTAAAAACTCCAAGTAAGACCACAGCAAGACAAGCAAAAGCTGCTGTATAGCGCTTGATTATGATAGGCCAGCGTTTGGGTCTGGTATTATCGGCTCGTGACATAATTTTTTGGTGTAATGCATTCGAAACCGATATTTTATCCATGTATTTGTTATATGCTTTCATAATCGTCCTCCTTTAAAATGGACTTGAGCTTTTGTCGGACGCGAGTTAGATGACTTCTTACTGTAGATTCCTTTTGCCCAGTCAACTCAGAAATGTCCTTAATGGAATAACCCTCATAATAAAACAAATGGATGACTGTTCGATATTTGGGTGGTAAGGTCATGATTTGCTCTAATAATTCATGTTGATCCGGCTCTGAAGCTGGGTAAGAGTCAAGAAGGGGAACTATTCGCTTACGCCAAGGGGATCGCAATCGGCTATTGCAGAGGTTTACTGTTACTCTTATGAGCCAAGCCTTTTCATGCTCTTCCGATTCAAATTCGGGAGCTTTCTCATAAGCACGTAAAAATGCCTCTTGCACTATGTCCTCGGCATCGGACATGTTTCCTGTAATAGCGAGTGCAGTGCGATATAGTCTATTTTCATGTTTTGTCACAACCGCTTCAAAGTCCTCCGGCCGATAGGACTTATATGCCATTTGCTTCGCCTCCTTCAACCTATATACGCTTTAGATGACGAAAAGGCTGCAAAGTATCCTGAAAAATGATTAGAGTGACGCGGGGAGAGCGAGGGTGACGGGTGACGCGGGGACGGTTCTTTTGTCACCTATCTTTCCAAATGGTATACTAGGCGAACAAAATATCAACAATTATGAAAGGCATAGCTACTAGCTATGCCATGTTTTTTGATGTCTGTCAAATACAATCGGGCAGGACATGTATTCCAGGATCATTTTAAAAGAAAGCCTATCGAAGATGAACGGGCCTATCAATTCTAAAGATTGCTGAATTATTAGGCGTAAATCGGAGAGTCGTTGCGCGATTAGTATCCAAATCAAACTAACCTGTGGGAAATAGTGTGAGAAAAAATCTTCCCCGTGTCCCCCCTAACCTGCGAAAAATAATGTGACAAAAGGACCGTCCCCGTGTCACCTAAGTAATTCACTTACACCATTCTTTTCACAAAAATCTATAATTAGAGCACGCGCCATTCTATTAGGTACAACTTTATTATTTTCCCATCTATTAACTGTTGAAAAGCTAACATGCACTGCTTCAGCAAAATCTGTTTGAGTCATCTTGAGCTCATTTCTTATAGCCTTAATCGTTTCAGAAATTATCATTTTATCAC
>JAAYCZ010000306.1 GCA_012729495.1 Syntrophomonadaceae bacterium
ATAGCATGGCCAACTGTGTAACCGCTGATCTGACTGCTACTATTATTGCCGCGCATGATATCCTGGCCAAACCCGAATGGGATGGTATGGTTATCTCCGGCGGCAAAGACTTCATGGGCAATGTAACTGATTACTTTACCATGATGAACCTGGCCAATGAAAAGAAATTCGATGCCATCGAAGAAATCCTGCGCCAAGGACAGAAAGCCTTCGATCTCAACAAATACAGCCTGAAACCGGTTGTTGTTGCCCCGAAAGGAAAAGCACTGGGCGGCGGCTGCGAACTGATTACCATGAGTTCAGCCGTACAGGCTTCCGGTGAAACCTATGCCGGTCATGTGGAATTAGGGTTCGGCTTAATGCCTGGTTTTGGAGCCATGAAAGAAGCCGTTTTAAGAGTTGTTAATAAAATAGCTGGCACCAAAGCTCATCCCGTTGAGTTCCTACAGGTCGAATTTGAAAATATTGCCATGGCCAAAGTTGGTACCAGCGCCAAAGAAATTCAGAGACTCGGTTATATGCGTCCGACCGACGGTATTTCCCTGAATGAAGACTTCCTGCTGGGCGACGCTAAACAAAGAGTGCTTAATATGCTCAACAGTGGCTGGTCAGCACCGGTGAAGAGACCGTTTGGAGCCTTTGGTCTGACTCAGGTAGCCCTGTTTAAGGTAGGTACCTTCCAGATGAAACAAGCCGGCGTTTTGAGTGAATATGATTGGCATGTTGCCTGCAAGATGGTTGATGTATTTGCTGGCGGCAGCATGCAGGCCGGAACCACGATTACTGAAGACTACATCAATGACCTGACCGTAGAAGCTATCCTGAGCCTGTTCGGCGAACAGAAGACTCTGGACAGAATCATGAGCATGGTTACCAAAGGCAAACCGCTCCGCAACTAACCGGTTGTGAAAACTTGTCAATATATTTTTCGAGGAGGTAATAAGATTGAGAGAAGCTGTTATAGTATCAGGTGTCCGTACAGCCGGAGGTAAAGCTCCAAGAGGATCCTTAAAAGATACCAGACCGGAACTTATGAGTAAACTCGTTATGCAGGAAGCCATGAAAAGAGCCGGCGGCAAGTTTAAACCCGAAATGATCGATGACATCATCTGGGGATGCTCCACTCCTGAGCAGGCTTGCGGCATGAATCATGCCAGAAATTCGGCCATCTATGCGGATATTCCATACCAGGTTCCCGCTTGTACCGTAAATCGTTTCTGCTCATCTGGTGTACAGGCTATATCCATGTCTGCCGAAGCGATTATGACCAACCGCACTGATATCATGATGGCCGGTGGAACTGAACACATGAGCCTGATTCCCATGGGCGGTATTGTAAGACCGAATAACGAAATGGCTCTGCATCCCTTCTGGGCGACCGTTTACACCAGCATGGGCCAGACTGCTGAGCACGTTGCTTCCAGATATGGCATCAGCAGAGAAGACCAGGACGTATTTGCCGCTGCCAGCCATGCCAAGGCTTTTGCTGCCAGAGAAAAATTTAAAGAAGAAATCGTGCCTGTACCGATAAGCACAACTACCCTGGGCCCCGATGGCAAACCGGTTACCAAAACCATCATGTATGACTATGACGAGGGAGCCAGAGCAGGCGTAACCGCAGAAAGCCTGTCCAAACTAAAACCGGCATTTGTTCCCGGCGGCGTTGTAACCGCTGGCAACAGCTCCCAGACCACTGATGGATCAGCCTGTGTAATTATGATGACTCCGGAAAAAGCCAAGGAACTGGATTGCAAACCGCGTCTGAAATATGTCGGCTATGCCGTAGCCGGCTGCAAACCGGATGAAATGGGTGTTGGACCATATTATGCAATTCCCAAGGCTTTGAAACGTGCCGGCCTTGAAATGAAGGATATTGGTCTGATCGAGCTGAACGAAGCGTTTGCTTCCCAGGCCCTGTATTGCGTAAGAGAACTGGGCATCAATCCTGACATCGTCAACGTCAACGGCGGCGCCATCGCCATCGGCCATCCGCTGGGATGCACCGGCGCCAAGCTGACCGTTACCCTGATGCATGAGATGGAAAGACGAAACGTGCAATACGGTATCGTTTCCATGTGTATCGGCGGCGGCATGGGCGCTTGCGGAATCTTCGAACTCTGCAAATAAGCCAGGCGCACAGTTTTAAACAGCACTGATTCAACTGGTGGTATGGATACATCCATGCCACCAGTTTTTTTTAGATATTAATTGGGAAAACAATCGTTACATTGTGTAACATAGACCATAAATAATGGCGCAAATAATTATAGGTATAATCATCGCAGAACGCGTTTGTACAACGTTTTAAGGGGATTATTTGATACTGGTTGTGATGGTATGAAACTTGCATAGGTTTATTATAGATAACCATTAAATTTGAGTCGTGTTTAACAGTTGGTGGGGGTGGTTGACAAGATAAACTATGCTGACTGAAAAGTGCATTTTGTATTTAAGATAGGAGGTTAATACAATGAGCGTAAAAGAAACGTTTGACTTAACCGGCAAAACTGCTGTAGTAACCGGTGGTTCCATTGGTTTGGGAGCACAAATGGCTGCGGGTTTGGCTGAAGCCGGGGCCAATCTTGTTATCGCTGCCCGCAAAGTTGAGCGCTGTGTTGAATTATGTGCCAAACTCGAAGAAAATGGTATTCGGGCTATTGCGGTCGCTTGTGATGTCAGCGATCCTGCAAGCTGTCAGAACCTGGTCGATATTACGGTCAAGGAATTCGGTACGCTGGACATACTGGTAAACAATGCTGGATATACCTGGGGAGCGGATGCCATCAACTATCCCATGGATAAATGGCAGCAAGTATTGGATCTCAATATCACCGGCCTTTTCCAGCTTTCAGCTATAGCTGCCAAAGTGATGAAGGAACAGGGCTATGGAAAAATTATTAACATTACATCAGTTGCCGGTACCGGCGGATGCGCGCCTGAGGCTCAAAATACCGTAGCTTACAATGCCAGCAAAGCTGCTGTTAATACCCTGACCAAAGATTTGGCCTGCAAATGGGCTCGCTATGGAATCCGTGTAAACGCAATCGGCCCGGGATTCTTCCCCACCCATATGAGCGGCGGACTGTTGGAGAAGAATAAGCATCTGGTTCTGCCTCGTGTACCATTGAATC
>JAAYCZ010000307.1 GCA_012729495.1 Syntrophomonadaceae bacterium
AAGGAGTGGGACGAATGGCTGTTGCTACGACTCCGCTGAGCAGCAATCTGCTCATCCTGGTTGCCAATGACGATGCCAGCGGCAATCTTTCCCGCAAATATGCTGATCTGAAGCCTGACGCTGAGGATCAGGATGTTTACGATGTCGGCACTGCGCTGGCCGGCCTGCAGACCAGGACTCTGTCGGCCATCAACCGCACCCAGGTTTACGAAATCGAAGCCGTCTAATCGCCTGAATAACATGGGGTTAGCCCCCAAGTTATTGTAAGCACCTAGCGGCGAAATTTAAAGGAAAGGAGGAGAAACGCACATGGCAAGAGTGCTGGAAATGGTATTTACTACCGAGCTCGGAACGAGCAAAACCATCCGCGTGGCCGATGCCAAGGAGCCCTTGGGCGGCGCCGAAGTAGCTGCGGCAATGGGAACTATCATTGCTAAAAATATCTTTAAAGGCAGCGGCGGGGAATTGACCGGCAAGATCAGAGCGCGGGTCGTTACGACTACTGCCGACGATGTATCACTGGCCTAAACACGTCAGGCGGTTAACCAAATTGTCGAAACAAAAGAAAGTGATTTTTGGGGACAGTCCCCAAAAATCACTATAACAAATGCTCCCATTCCCGCCGGCCATACAAAATCCTGATTATAACAACGATATTGTCTTTTTCGGAAACAATATAAAAGACGATGTAATTATCTATCAGCAGTTGTCTGATCCCCTTGGCGGCAATGCGTTCATCAGCCACCAAAGCATGACGGGCAGGAAATTCAACCAGGCTCATCACTTGCTCTTTTATTTTATTGATCAACTTTTTTGCGGTAGCTGGTTCCCGCAATTCAATGGCAATATAGTCTGAGATCTGCTGCAAGTCCCGTGTTGCAGGTTCGGTCATCATTATTTTGTATTGTTTCATTTCGTTAAGCCATTCAAGATATTTTCAAACACTTCGCCGGCAGGAACGACCTTATTATTTTTCATGGCATCTAATCCCTCGTCCAATAATTTGTGTAATTCAAACCTGCCCGCCAGTTTTTCGTACGTTTCAATGCTCATGACGGCCAGGTCACCCTTTCCGTTTTTGGTGATATAGACTGGTTCAGAATACTCATGGCAAAAATCCGAGATTTCATTGTACTTGTTTCTAAGATCAGAACTGGGTCTTATTTTCGGCATATTATACACCTCCAGCTTCAGTATATGCATATTTTATCAATATAATGATATGGCGTCCAGAAAATGATACCAATAACTTGAATAAATTGGGGTCAGACCCCAAGTTATTTTGCTGGTGCATTTTAGTAAACTCCCAGGTAAGGTATAATATTGGAAATACGGATGGGTGGAGGGTATCATGGCCAGAGCAAAGGAGATTACTGCTGGGGTATTTCAGGTAGGTGGAGATGGGTTCTCCCTGGGAGAGGACTGCTGTGTATATCTGGTGGATGGAGGTTCTGAAGCAGCTTTAATTGATACCGGGGCAGGAAGAAGTGCCTCCATGATTGTAGACAACATTCTGGCTGCCGGAGTTGAGCTTGACAGCGTGAATTATATAATAGTCACCCACGGCCATATCGACCATATCGGTGGCCTGGCATTTCTGCAGGAGCGACTGCAGGCCGAGGTGATTGCTCATCAGTTGGAATTGCCGGCCATTGAAGAGGGTTTACCTCATCTTACGGCTGCTGCCTGGTACGGAGTTAAGTATGAAAAGGTAAAGGTTGATCAGGTACTGCAGAGGGAAGAAGAAAAAATTAAAGTGGGCCAGCTCGAACTGGTTTGTCTGCATACTCCCGGGCATACGATAGGGGGCATATCCCCATATGTAGATACGGGGGGTAAACGGGTTCTTTTCGGTCAGGATATTCATGGGCCTTTTAACGAGCGTTGGGGTTCAGATTTGAATCAGTGGGAGCTTTCTATGCAGAAGCTGATTAAACTGGAAGCGGATATACTCTGCGAAGGCCATTTTGGTATTTACTCTCCGGCAGCAGCGGTAAGGAAATATATAGAAAGCTACCTGCGTCAGTATGGTCAATAA
>JAAYCZ010000308.1 GCA_012729495.1 Syntrophomonadaceae bacterium
AGGAGGAATTTAAATGAAAGTAAAAAATAAAGCCATAGCAGTACTGGTGCTTTTTATATTCATGTTTTCCATGACGGGCAGTGCCAGTGCAGCAAAATTCAGTGATGTGAGCGGAAACGGTTATGAAGCTTCAGGGATATACAGATTAAGCGGACTGGGCGTTCTAGATGGTTATCCGGATGGAACCTTCCGGGCTGAGGATACCATTACCCGGGCTGAATTTGCCAAAATTGCCTGTGTGGTTGCCGGGTTAAAAGCAGTTGCCTCCGGGATGAGCAGGGTAGCATCGTCATTTAATGATGTAAGTACAGACCATTGGGCGAACGGCTGGATTAATGTGGCCGCTGCCCAGGGTTATGTAAAGGGGGACCCGGAAGGGAGTTTCCGGCCGGATGATAGAATAACTCAATCCGAAGTAATTTCGGTTTTATTAAGAATTCTGGGCTATAACGACAACCTTCCCGGTGACTGGCCATCGGACTATATTGCCAAAGCTGCCAATCTAGGTGTATTGGATAATATCACATTTAACTCTAATGCTGCTGCTGCCAGGGGGTTGGTTGCGGTGGTAACCAGTGCTGTTTTGGACGAGAATGTGGTTCAATATCTGGCCTCGGACAATATTTTTGAGGAATCTAAAAAGACCTATGATAAAAAAGATGGCAACGGGAAAATAGCCCAGAGTTATACATTGTTGTATGACAGATTTAATGAATCTGAATCGACTGAAAATGCATTGATTATTAATTTCGCCGTCAGTGATTCAGATGAAATTACCATAGATTACTACACATGGAATGATGACTTTACCACTCTGAGCAGTTTAAAGACGAAAAAGGTAGCCGATGACTGCACTTATTCAGGCGGGGGAAGTGTACTGGATGTAAATGAACATTTTGTGGACTTTGTAGTCAACGATGACAATGAAATCATCAGCATAACGGTGAAAGACTATAAAAAATTTGGCCCCGTTTTATCCAATGGAACAACCATGGACGAATTGAAAATAGATAAAGGCAAAGTTGTTATTGATGGCAAGAAGTATAACTGGGTCGATACCAATATTGTAGTGGAAAACTTTGAAGGTGCCAGCGGGCTGCTGACAGTTAATCCGAGGACCTTGCCCGATCAGATTTATGACGGCTCGGATTGTTATTCGGTCATTCTCAATAAAAACGATGATGTTTGTGCCATTCGTGCCTGGACTTACCCCACCGCAGGGGTTGTCGATTACGTTAAGAACGATCGGATTTTCTTTATGAATAATGCCGCGCCGGTTAAAAACATTGTTGGCGCTGGTATTGCCAGCAATGCCGGAACCTGGGACGGTTTCACCAACATCGGCAATTTTAAAGATAAAGATATATTCGTTGAAAAGGATGGAGAACCAGCCAATCTTGATGACCTGGAAGCCATGGATACGGTTAATATCCTGCAAGATTACCGGGGATGTGATTATTATATTATTGCCAATTCATCGACGGTAAGCGGGAGGCTGCAATCGGCCAAATATATCGATATCGATGATGACGGCAGCGGTACTATAGAGGCTGATGAACAATTTGTCAAACAGATTAAAGTTGACGGTCAATGGTATACGCTGGCACTTGATGATGTATCCGGCAGCGGTGTTTATACCGGCTATTATTCCATTGACGATGGTGATACATTTGAAGGCAAGTTAACCAAGGAAACATTAAGTGATGAATATGATATATGGAATGAGGACGTTGAAGTTTTGCTGACTGCCAGCGGCAGAGTAAGCGGTCTGATATTTGGCGGTGCAGGCAGTGCATCCAAAATGTATGGAGTCATCACTGAAATCAGTGGTGAGATGAGTTATAAGGATGGTACTACAGTAAGAACAATCAAGTTGTTGCAAGCAGATGATTCCATATACAGCTATCAGGTCAGCAAAGATACCTATATTAAAAAGACCGGTGCGGCAGGACCGTTTAACAAGAAGATCGATAAATTGACTGCGGCGGATTCCTACCTGGGCATCAGGTATTCGTTGAAAGATGTGGAGTCCATGATACAAGCTTTTGTGGATGGTGATACCAACGGTGATGGTACCGTGGATGCCGCTGATGGTGAAAAGGTAGCCGGACTGGTAGCGGTTACGTTGAAGAGCAGCGGGATCGTAGACCGGATCGAAGTATTCAACCCGGTTTCAACGGTATTGAGCAGTACCAATCTGGATGGGGATAAAGAACTGATTAAACTGGGGCCGGCCTGGATGGATGCGGGAGATGTGGTGGTCTTCAATCTAAATGATGGCAGCAGCGGTCCGGCTGACAATACAGGAGATCTGGAAGAAACCAATGTGGTTGGCTGGAGCGAATTGGAGAAGGCCATGGGAACGGTCATCGCCTACTATGCCAACAGTAAAAACGAATGCAAATATATGCTTATCAATTCTGCGCCCATGGCCAGTGACAGTCATTATGCCATCTACTACGAAGAATACTCCGACAGCGATGACTGGGTGGAACTGGTGGGTCATGGTGCTTACAAGATCGATTCAATTGTCGGTGGCTTGACCAGGGGCGATGTGGTCAAGTATAAATTCTCCGGTAACAAAATTATCATTTCCGGTGTTGCGGTCTATTATGGCGACACCAGTTCGGTAGCGGTCAGGAATGTCTCCAGGCATATATTATCTCTGGACAACGGGGAGTCATACAAAACGAATGAAGATACCCAATACCTGGATATTACGGATGATAAAAATCTGGAGGTTCTTGACGGCGTATCAGAAGGTGATACGGTGATCGTAATTGCTGATGACACTGACATCTCATTGGCAGCAGCGGTAGTGGTTGTCGATTACAGTGGAATTGGTGCAGGTCTGGCGGCAGCCAAGGCTGCCGCCGCCGCCCTGACACCTTCGGACTATGTGGATTTTAGTGCGGTAACCACTGCGCTGGCTATGCCGGAAAGCAGCGATACCCAGAAAAAAGCCAAGACAACTGCGATTAACAATGCGATCGCGGCACTGGTAGTGAAGGCAGATCTGACTGCCTACAATGCAGCGCTGGCAGCAGTAAATCAAGCCGATTACACAGTGGCCAGCTGGTCAGCGTATCAGCTGGTGGTAGCGGCCAATGTGATGACAGCTGCCAATACCCAGGCACAGGTGAATACTGCCACCAGCAATATTATTACCGCGCAGGGAAGCCTGGTCTTGAAAGCCGACCTGAGCGCCTACAATGCAGCGCTGGCAGCGGTAAATCAAGCTGATTATACAATTGCCAGCTGGTCAGCGTATCAGCTGGTGGTAGCAGCCAATGCGGTTACGACCGAGAACACCCAGGCGGAAGTGAATACCGCCACCGCCAATATTATCGCCGCCCAGGGAAGCCTGGTACTGAAGGCCGACCTTACTGCTTACAACGCTGCCCTGGCAGCAGTAAATCAAGCTGATTATACAATTGCCAGCTGGTCAGCGTATCAACTGGTGGTAGCAGCCAATGCGGTTACGACCGAGAACACCCAGGCGGAAGTAAATACCGCCAAGAATAATATAGACACCGCCCAGGCCAGCCTGGTATTGAAAGCTGACCTGACCAACTATAACTTGGCGTTGACAGCGGTAAACCAGGTGGATTACACGGTCGCCAGCTGGGCAGTTTATCAGTTGGTGGTGGATGCCAATGTGGTAACCACAGAGAACACCCAGGCGGAAGTAGACACTGCCACGGGCAATATAAACACCGCTCAGGCCAGCTTGGTAGCACTTTGATTTTAAGACCAAAGTAATATTAGCTAGAAAAATCACCCTCTGCTGAACTGTAGAGGGTGATTTCCAAATTATCTCTATAGCGTGCAAGCTTAATAGGAGTTAAAATGTATATACAGTAGAAAATATTTGCAGACGAGGAGAGGATTGCTGAATGAAAATACATAAGGCTGTTACGGCGATGATAGTCGCCGGTATGATGTTACTGATGTTTTCACTGGTCGGACAGGCAGAGGCATCGGTTATAGAAAAAGAGGGCAACCCGGTTCAGATGGTACTTACCGATTGGGGCGGGGTGAGCCTGAATCTACAAGGTCAGGAAAAATATTTTAAGGTTTGGGAGCGTTCCACCAGCAATTATACGAAAATTAATTTGTCTTTGACCAATATTGATTCTTATGATGTGGACGGCAGAAATCTTGTTTATACAATTAGTTCCGGTTCATCCATGGATGTATATCTGTATAATCTGCTAACTGGTGAAAACAAAACCATATCCAGGACTTTTACCGCCAAACGCAGTGTTAAGATTTGCGGTGACCGGATTGCCTGGGTGGATTACGGTATCGGCAGCGGCGGGATATACATATATAATTTGACCGACGGCAGTTCGACCAGTATCAGATTGCAGGAAAGTAAAAACATAGAACTGGCCCTTACGGACACTTATCTGGCTTATATTGGTCATCAGAACGGTATAAACGGCGTATTTATATATAATCTGCAGGACGGGTCAACCATTGTGGTCAACAAATCTTATGGAGACAAGGCATCTTTAAGCATGTCCGATCACAGATTGGTTTGGGCGGAAGGCAGCGGAGCCAAATTGCCTACCGGTAGTTTTTATAATCAGGTATATGGTTATGCGGTTGCCAATAATGCGTTGAACGAGATATGGATGTATGATATTAGTTTAGGGAAATTGACCCAGCTGACGGATAATGACAGCAACGATGTTCAGCCTTGGATATGGAAAAACTATGTGACCTGGGTACAGAATTTAAAGGGAACCCCAGATATTATGTTGATGAATCTTGATAATAGCAAGATTGAGAAAATCGCATCCACTGACTTTTATGAAGTGAAACCTAATATTGATTATGGTTACCTTGCCTACATTACCATCAAAGGCAATTCAGCAGATTTGACTGTGCTGCCACTAAGTGGTGAGGACTCATCTGCTCCGGCCGAGACGGCTGCTATTAAACTGTTTATCAACGATACCCAGTATTTTATGAACCCGGAACCATATATCAAGGACGGACGTACGTTGGTGCCGATGCGCCGGGTCTTTGAAGTTTTAGGCGCAAATGTAAGTTGGAACGAAGCGGAACAAAGTGTTACGGCTATAAAGGGGATCACTGAAATCAAGCTTAATATCGGCAGCAAGACTGCTTACAAAAACGGTAAGCCTGTAGAATTGGAGGTGCCGGCGGAGATCATGGCTTCAACCGGGCGCACCATGGTACCCTTGCGGTTTGTCTCTGAAGCGCTGGGTTGCAGTGTTGACTGGGTAGGAGCCACCCGGACAATAACGATAGATACCGGCATTTAGCCTATGAAACATAAATGAGCCAGGAAATTGGTAAAAACAGATTTCCTGGCTCATTCTTATTTTATTGGCAAAATAATTGTTGCGATCTGGTTGGCCTTAACGCTATAATTCAGATAGGTATCAACCGACCTACCGGTCGGTCGGAAAAAATGCAATTATTTGGGGAGGGGCACAACAGTGAGGAAGATCGATAAGTCAATATTTCCGGTAATGATTTTACTTTTGGCAATGATTTTAGGCTTGGGCGGATGCGGTAAAAATACCGAGGTGGTCAAGGAGACCGCTCTGGCGGTGTCTGTTACTGCGGCGCAGAAGATGGATCTGGTACAAAATGTCAGCTATGCGGGCATCGTCCGTGGCCGTAATGAGGTAACCATAATGCCGAAGCTGCCGGCCCGGGTAACTGCCATATATCTTAAACCCGGGGATTCGGTCAAGGCCGGGCAGACGATTATGAC
>JAAYCZ010000309.1 GCA_012729495.1 Syntrophomonadaceae bacterium
CATTGGGCATGATGGCCCGCTTTAACGGCTCATCGGTCTGCAGGCCGACGATCAGTTCCAGGCCACGATCAACATAACCGGGCGCATGAGAGGTAATCGATGAGACGGTTTTGGTATCAATAGAGTAGACCCCTTTACGCTGATGTTCTTCCTGCAGCAGGAGCTTTATTTTTTCCCAAAGGTTAAGAGTTTGCTGGCTGGCCGGCTGGAGAAAATCATCGCTGCCGCCGTAAGGAGAATAATTATTCTGTATAAAGTCCCGGACATCAATCTCTTCTGTCCAGGCACCGGTTTGAAAGCCATCCCAGGCTGTATTGTGCATATGATTGCTCCTTTTTTATAAATTAACCATCATCTGATAAGAGTTTGGCGATGGCTTTGGATTTTATTTTTTGCTTTAAAGAATGAAAGTATTCCCCCTAAGTCTCTTGATATCAATCAATTGTGTAAAACTATTCTTTTAGTTTTGTAAAACTAATTACAAATAGTAATTGCGATATTTTAAAAGATTAGTTTTAAGTATAGGATTAATTTATATAGCAAATGTTTTATTAGATATATAAGGAGCGGTTGTATGGAAGGCAAAATTCTGATCGTTGACGATGAAGAAGCGCTGGTCAGGCTGATCAGCTACAATCTTGCCAAAGAGGGTTTTACCATTCTCACCGCCGAGGATGGCAATGAAGCTTGGGAAATGATCAAAAAAGAAAAATTGGATCTTATTGTCCTGGATCTAATGCTGCCCGGCAAGGACGGTTTGGAAATCTGTCGGGAGATGCGCCGGGATAACCTGAATACCCCTATCATCATGCTTACTGCCCGGGACGAAGAAATTGACAAAGTTTTGGGTTTGGAGTTGGGGGCTGATGATTATCTGACCAAACCTTTCAGTGTAAGAGAACTAATAGCCCGGGTCAAAGCCGTTCTAAGAAGAAATAGAATGGCGACCAGGCCAAACAATGAAGAAAAAGAGATCATCGTCGGTGATTTCACCATCAAACCGGAAAAATACGAAATCTTTCAGCGGGGACAGCTGCTTGATTTAACCTTGAAGGAATACGAACTGCTGGATGTCCTACTGAGAAACAGACAACGGGTTTTAAAACGTGAATATTTGCTGCAGTTGTTATGGGATTATGCTGACGGGGTGAATACCCGGGTGCTTGATGTGCATATCAGCAAACTGCGGGAAAAGATTGAGAGAGATCCAAAAGAACCGGAATATATTAAAACTGTCCGGGGTTTGGGTTATAAATTTGAGGAGGGTTCAGATGCGTAAAAGTTTTCGCAGAAAACTGACGGGCAGTTATCTGCTGATAATCCTCACCTTGCTTCTGATAGCTGGAGGAATGACATATTCTGGCTTTAAAAATTATTATCTGCAGAACCTGGAGCAGCAAATGACCAGAGAAGCTTATCTTATTTCCGACTTAATCAAATACATGCAGCCCGGACCGGAGGACGAATATCACGATTTGTGTACCACCGCTGCACGCGATAGTGAGATGCGGGTCAGTATCATTGATCAGAACGGGCAGGTCCTGGGTGATTCAAATTTCGATGCCAATCTAATGGAAACCCATAAATCAAGACCAGAAGTCTATAAGGCTTTACACGGCCAGAACGGAGTAGCCTTGCGCTACAGCAATACGGAAAAAGTTTATATGCTTTACGTGGCCGTGCCTTATTCCCATCAGGACCAAAGCGGAGCGGTCAGGCTGGCCATGCCGCTGTCAGATCTGACAGCGATCAATCAAAAAATTCTAATGATCATGCTGCTGGCTCTGCTTATTTCTGCAGTCTTGGCTGTTCTTTTGAGTCTTTTCATGGTCAGCAGGATCTCCGGGCCTTTGGATGAAATAACGGCAGCAGTTCGTGATATTTCCGCCGGCAACCTCAAACGCCGCATCAGTTATCACAGTGATGACGAAATGGGCTATCTGGCCTATGCTTTCAACGACATGTCGGAAAATATCGAGCAGGGGATGATTGAATTAAGCCAGATCAAAAACCGTTTTCAGGCTCTGTTGGAGAACACCGTAAATGGCATTATCATGATCGATACCCAGGGAACAATAACTTATTCAAACCCGGCCTCGCTGAAGCTGCTGGAAGTCCAGGGGAATATTACCGGCCGCAGTCAAATGGATATTATAAACAATTACGAATTGATAGAGATCATAGGCAAGGTCAAAACTGAAATGCAGCCGATAAGCAGGGAGATTGTTCTGCATCAGGCGGGTGGCAAGACAATTGAGGCCAACATTGTCCCGATTATTGACGGAGAGAGTACAAGTCAGGGCATATTGGCAGTTTTGAATGATATCAGTGAACTGAAAAAACTCGATCAGGTACGCAAAGATTTCGTGGCCAACGTATCCCATGAGCTCAAAACTCCCCTGGCATCAATCAGCGGTTTTGCTGAGACTTTAATGCATGAAAGCGGAGAAAACAAGGAAACCATAAGCGAATTCAGCAGAATAATCTATGAAGAAGCCCAGCGTCTAAAGATCCTGATCAACAGTCTGCTGGAATTGTCGCGTCTGGAAGCTGATAATTCAGAAATAAATCTTAAACCCACAGATATTGACGCGGTGCTGCGCTCAGCACTAAATCTTATCCATCATCAACAATTGCCTGAAACAATCAACCTGGAATATATTCCAGCTGCTAGTAAGCCGATTATTGACAGCGACACCGATCTGATCATGCAGGTAGTAACCAATCTGCTTGATAATGCAGTTAAATATAGTTCGCTAAGCGGTACGGTAAAGCTGCAACTGGAAGATCTGGGTACAAATATTAGAATTAATGTGATCGACACCGGCATCGGCATTCCCGACCATGAACAGCAACGCATCTTTGAAAGATTCTATCGTGTCGATAAGGCGCGTTCGAGAAAAACGGGGGGCAGTGGTCTGGGTCTGGCCATCACCAAACATTTGCTGGAAAAGCTGGGTGGCTCTATAACTGTTGCCAGCAAACCAGGTGAAGGATCTGTGTTTTCCGTATATTTACCCAAACAACGCAGCATTTAACCTTTGTGTAAAAATTTAAAATATTCACACTTATAATTATTACAATGTATAATAAAAATAGTCTCAACAAGATATATAATAAGGAGTGTGAAGTATGATTAACAGAGAACAGCTGCAGATGTGTACCTTGCCCGAGTTATTGAACAATGCCGTAATTAAATTCGGGGAACGTCGCTGCCAATGGTTTAAAGTGGCACCTGGCTCGACTGAAACTGCTTCCCTGACCTACGCTGAAGTGGGGATGAAAGTCAGGGATCTGGCTGCCGGGCTGCTTTCCCTGGGCATCAAAAAACAGGACCGCGCCGCCATTATGGCTTACAATTGCCCACAATGGCTCTGGTCTGATTTCGCTATTCTGGGTACCGGGGCAGTAACCGTTACCATATATCCTTCCTTTTCCGTCCGTGAGATGGCCTACATCGTAAATAATTCCGGGTCCAGATTCATTTTTGTCAGAGATCAGGCAGGTGTAGAAAAAGTCCATTCCGTTCTGGGTGACATGCCGTCTCTGGAAAAAGTAATCGTGATGGAAGATCATTGTCCGCTGCCTAATCATCCGGCTTTTATTCATCTCAGTCAGCTGCAGCAGATAGGACGCATTTATATGCATAAGAACCCCTACTGCTACGAAAAAGCCTGCGATGAAATAAAAGTCTGGGATATGGCCAGCATTATTTACACTTCCGGCACTACCGGCGATCCCAAAGGCGCGGTTCATACCCACTCCAGCTTTATGTATGCGGTCAATGCCGATAACAATATGTGGACCCGCAATGATTGCATGCTGAATGAATATGACGTGCTGTTGTCCTTCCTGCCCTTGTCCCATACCTACGAAAGACAGTGCGGTCAGATGCAGTCCATCTGCCTGGGTGAAACCATTGCCTATGCCGAATCACCTCAGACGGTAGTCGGGGATCTGCAGCTGTTCAAACCCACCTGGTTCTGTTCTGTGCCGAGAATATTTGAAAGAATCTACATGGCGCTGCGGGATGCGGCCTCTGCTACACCGGAAGGCAAGGCGGCCTTCGAAAAAGCCATGGAAATTGGGATCAAAGCGGTGGATTATGTCAGCGATGAAGAAGGTTTCATCGACATGGGCCTGGATGTCAACATGGCGGATCTGCTTCCGGAAGATCTGAAGAAAGAATACCAATGGGCTGATCAGGCGGTATTCAGCAAAGCCAGATATATCCTGGGACCCAATTATAAAATGGCCTTTTCCGCTTCCGCCGGGCTTCCCCCCAACCTGTGCAAATCATTAATGGCCATGGGCGTCAGAGTTTGTGAAGGCTATGGCCTGACCGAGACTATGAATGCAGTCAACTTCAGCAACTTAAAAGCGGTATTGCCCGGTTCCATGGGACCTACCAACTACTATGCGGAAGAAAAAATTGCCGAAGACGGAGAACTGCTGGTCAGAGGCCCCATGCTGTTCCAGGGTTATTACAACAATCCCCAGGCAACCGCTGAAGCATTTGACGAAGACGGTTTCTTCCATACCGGTGATATTGCCGTGACAGTGCACAACAGCAAGCTGGGCGTGGATTATTACAAGATCATTGATCGGAAAAAGAGCATCATGGTGCTCGATACCGGCAAAAACGTTCCTCGCGCCAAAGTGGAAGGCAAATTCTCCACCGCCCGTTATGTGGAACAAATCTGCGCTGTGGCGGATGAAAGAAAATATGTGGGTGCCATCGTGGTACCCAAATTTGAAGTGGTCATCCCCCTGCTGAAGTCCAAGGGTGTAGCCTTCGATGAATCCAAGATCGTTTCTGTCGGAGAAGGGGCGGCCAAAGTAATCGTGCAAGTCGGCGACGATCTGGCCGGCAGTCTGGAACTGCGGGCGCTGATCGATGAAGACATCGCCGAGGCCAACAAGGAACTGGAAAATTACGAGAGCATTAAAAAATATACCATCTCCAGCCGCCGTTTCCTGGAGCCGCTCGATGAAGTTACCCCCACCCTGAAACTCAAACCGCGGGTGATCCTGAAAAATTTCGCCGCGCTGATTGAGGAAATGTATAAATAGAATCAGACCATACCATACAATTTATAGAAAAGGCTGTCCGCTGATGGACGGCCTTTTTTTAACCAAATCTGCCTTGGATCTGGTTCTTTTTTTTTCAGCCAATCAAAAAGCTCTGCACGGACAGGAAATTGACCTTTCAATGATTTACTTTTACACAAAATTTACAATTGCTGCAGTTGATTTTAAAACTCCCCATGATGACAGTTAACAATCGGTTGATATGCTGTGAATGAAGGAAAAAATCGATGTAACAAAGGGAGGCTTAATTGTATGAAAAAGAATTTAGGCAGGATTGTTTTAACCGGGATTTTGCTACTGGCGCTGATGGTTGTGACCGGCTGCGGCAAGAGCAATGACACCGCAGAGCAAGGCAGCGACAGCGGGAAACTGTCCGGGACGATCACCGTGGCCGGTTCCACTTCCGTGCAGCCGTTCAGTGAAGTGCTGGCGGAGGAGTTTCAAGCTGTTAATGCCGGTGTGACAGTCAATGTGC
>JAAYCZ010000034.1 GCA_012729495.1 Syntrophomonadaceae bacterium
ATTGAGCCAGGCAGTTTCACGGTAGAGTACAAGCGGCAAAATTTGGACAGTAGTTGGAAGAACGATGCAGTTAACGCCGGTACCTACGACGTCAGAATCACCAGAGCCGAAGACGACAGCTACCAGTACTTTGAAAAAACCTTCACCAATGTTATGACCATCAACAAGATTGCCCGCACCATCAGTGCCGATCCGGTTGGAAGCTCCTATAAGGCGAATCTCCTGGTGAACGCACTGCCGGCAAATGCCTATGTCGGCGACGGCACGGTGCAATATGCCGTTTCCAATACCCAGGAGGCACCCTCCAGCGGCTGGCAGGAGTCACGTGTATTCATGAATCTAGCCAAGGGCGATTACTATCTCTTTGCCAGAGTTCTGGAAGGTGAAAACTATTTAACCACTACCAACACTGCCCAATCCAGCCAGTGCGTCACGGTCGAGGGCATCAATGTAGACAGCACCATGAATTACAGCAACTATTTCAGAATCAAAACCAGTAACATCGATGACGCGGGAACAGATTCTGTGATTAAGGGACGGTATCACTATCTGGACGGCACCAGCTCGGACTTGACACATTTTGATAACGATGGAAATGACTTTGAGAAAGGGGATCTGGATGCATATCAGGTGAGCGGCCCGAAGCGCGTTCCCTGGATGATCAAGGAACTAGAAATCGATTATACCAAAAAAGGAACCAAACCCGGTTGGCATTGCGCATATGTGCAACCCTTTGCATACACCTTCAGAATGTTTAGTCTCTTTCCAATAGGAAGAAGCATCGAAGGAAACCAGGTCGAGGTCGGCTGGTGGTTCGGTGCCAATGAGCACGATCAAAGCCATGTGGTCTGGAGAGGGTCCACGGATTCCATGAAGCGCCAGATTACAGGCGTGGGTAATTTTGAGGACATTTCGGAGACCCTGAGCCTGAATAGCGGTGGGGAACCCTACACATTTACCTATGATGGCATGGTCAGCGACCAGTACGGATACCGATATGATGAAGCAGGACATAAGTTCGATGCGGATTCCTATAATGCGTATGACTACTTGGATGCGCCTGCCCTGAGCATCAAAGCAAGTAAAAAGGCTTATGAGGATTGCATAGACTACACCATCAACAGCTTTACGATTGACAAGGAAGCTTTATACGCAGCCATGCGGGCCAAGGGCGATAGCGAAATCACCCTCACTGCAACCTTGCACTTCCCTGAACGTTCCACTACTGCAGAAAGTGCTACATGGACCAAAACCATAACGGTAACCCTGGCCGACTAACAACTGACCAAAAAAGTGAACGTACTCCAAAAACAGCATCCGCTCCTACGGGAGCGGATGCAATTATTTCAAGTATTGATGAAGAGGTTTGAAACGGATTTATTTGCCTCTCTATTAAAAGCAAAAACAATGAGCTTATCTCTGCCATGCTGCTTCAATCAAGCGGGCGGAATCCGCTGAGCAGGGCGGAGAGTGGTTCCCACAACCCCTATGGACACTGAAAAAAGCTGCCAGAACGAAGGTGAATTGGATGAAAAAAAGAATACTGAGCAGTTTGTTGATCTTATTACTTTTTACGCCAGGTGCTTTCGCTGCTGAGTTACCGACCGGGGAGAACATCCGGGTGGCGATTATCGATACGGGCATTTCTGCGAAAGCAATCAACTCAGCGCAGTTGGAGCAGGGATACAATTACCTGGAAGAAAACACGGATACCGAAGATCGAATCGGTCACGGAACGGCAGTTGCCGGCCTTCTGGCGGGTGCTCCCTCCGCCCGGGTGACGGGAATCACCTCCCAGGCAAAGCTCGTTCCGCTGCTCTATCAGACCAAGGACGAAAACGATAAGGTGCAGAAGGGCAATCAAGAAATGATCGCCCGGGCCATTCGAGATGCGGTAGATTTATACGGATGCCGGGTCATTAATATAAGTGTTGGCACAGCCATGGAAAGCACGTTTTTACGTGAAGCGGTTGACTACGCGGAAGAAAAAAATGTGGTAATCGTATCCTCGGTGGGCAACAACAACGTTGACAACCCGGTGCTTTTATACTATCCGGCGGCATATCCGACGGTAATCGGAGTCGGTTCTGTCAACCAATGGGGGCGGGTATCTGCATTTTCTCAGAGAAACGAGTCGGTTATGCTGGTGGCAACGGGGGAAAATATTTGGACCATTTCGCCGGAAGGAAAACAGTTGCTGGTAAACGGGACTTCCGTTGCGGCGCCGTTTGTTTCCGGCGCGGCCGCCGCACTCCTGTCCGCCCACCCGGATTTGACCGCTGCACAAGTGCGCAATCTTCTTTGCGGATCTGCCACCGATATTCTCACCAGTGGTTATGATCCCGACAGTGGTTGGGGGATACTGCAAATGGACACTGCCCTGGAGTGGGCAGCACAGGGTCGGCGATTTAGGGACGTTGCCACAGATAGTTGGTGCTTTACGGTAATCAATCATGCAGTCGACAAGGGTTTGCTCTTGGGAACAGATACCTTTGTCTTTTCCCCGGATAGCCCGGTGACCCGGGCCCTGCTCTGGACAATCCTTTGGCGTTTGGACGGCCAGACAAGTACTGAAAAGGAAGAAAACTGGTACGCCGAGGCCCAGAAATGGGTGAGGGAAAACAATATATCCGATGGGACCAACCCTGCCGATGAAATCACCCGGGAGCAGCTATGCACCATGCTTTGGCGTTATACCGGCTCTCCGTTGTTGACTGCTGGCCTGTACAGTTTTGCGGATGCCGGCCATATCAGTGGCTATGCCAATATGGCGATGCGCTGGGCAGTTGAAAATGAAATTCTCAGCGGCACGGGCGACGGCGCATTAAATCCCCGTGGCCAAGCCACCCGTTCCCAGGCAGCGGCAATCCTGCAGCGCTATTGTGAACAACAGCCATGGCGAGAATTCAGGACATAGCAGGGAGGGGCATCAAGGCGGGAGTTGTTGATAAGGTAAAAGTTGACAGATATCTTTGCTGAGTTTGCATTTGTCTTTTATGTTATGATTAAGAAACAACCACTGTTAATGGAGTTAATATCGGAGGCAATATACCCATGAATCATAATTTTGAAGGATTAAATGAAGCCCAGATCGAAGCAATTCTGCACCGGGACGGGCCCTGCATGGTGCTGGCCGGAGCCGGCAGCGGCAAAACCAGGGTACTTACGGAAAGAATAAATTATCTGATTGAGCAGGGGGTAAGACCGGATTCCATTCTGGCCATCACCTTTACCAACAAAGCCGCCCAAGAGATGCGGACGCGTATAAGGGACATGCGCCCTGACTACACTGGCCGATGGATCCAGACGTTTCACGCTGCCTGTTACAAGATACTCAGGATGGATATTCATCTGCTGGGTTATGAGCGTAACTTTGCCATCATCGATGACAGCGAAGGCAAGACGCTGCTTAAAGAAATACTGAAAGAGGAACGGGATTACGAGACCAAGCCCGACGAAGTCCTCTACAGTATCAAACAGGCCAAAAACAGCCTAATGGATGCGGAAAAGTATTATCGCAACCTGGGCCTGCCTTTGCACATAAAAGACAAATATTACCGAATATTTCGCATCTACAATGCCCGCCTGCGAGAATACAATGCCCTTGATTTTGAGGATCTGATTATCCTCACCATCAAACTGCTGCGGGATTATCCCGAAATACTCACCAAATACCAGAACTGGTTTCAATATATCATGATCGATGAATACCAGGATACCAATTATGCCCAGTATTTATGGGCCAATCTGCTGGCGGATGCCCATCATAATATTTTTGTGGTCGGGGATCCGGATCAGTCCA
>JAAYCZ010000310.1 GCA_012729495.1 Syntrophomonadaceae bacterium
CGGCAATATAAGCAATAAATTGATCAGGTATAAGCTGCCGGAAAAGATGCAAGAATACTTATAGGAACTTTATAAAATACGTTAACGAAAAAGGAGAATAAATATGAACATTTTAAATATAGGAACCTATCCGCCTAAACAGTGCGGAATCGCAACATTTTCAGCTGATTTATGCAGAAGTATTACCGAACATGGACATGATATAAAAATAATCGCCATTTCCGACAATAGCTGCAGTTATCATTACAGCAATCAGGTTATCTTTAATATCCGGCAAAACCAGCGCCAGGATTATATGAAAGCGGCCGCCTTCATAAATGCAGCCACATCAGTGGACTTGGTTATTTTGCAGCATGAATACGGAATTTTTGGAGGTCAGGACGGAGAATACGTTTTAAATCTGGTTAAATTATTACACAAGCCCTATGTTTTGATAACTCATACGGTTCTTCCCCGTCCTTCCAAAAAGCAAAAACAAATATTGAATGATGTCTGCCACCGGGCGGCGGGCATTGTCTGCATGACGGAACGTTCCCGGGATCTGTTGATCAATCTTTATGAAGCCCCGGCTGAAACCGTTAAAGTAATTGCCCACGGGGTTCCTGATTTTATTAAAAAACCACAAGATGAGCTCAAGCAAGAACATGGTCTGGAAAATCGCCAACTGATAAGTACCTTTGGTTTGATTGGGCCGGGCAAAGGTCTTGATGCAGGCATAAAGGCAGTGGCTGAACTGGTGGCTGAATACCCGCATATTGTTTACCTGATTCTGGGGCAAACCCATCCCATGCTGCTGCGCAAGGAAGGCGAGAAATACCGGCAGACGCTGGTTGATCTGGTAGCCAGACTTGATCTCCAGCAAAACGTGGTTTTCATCAACAAATTCCTGACTGATCTTGAACTGGGTGATTACCTGTATATGACTGATATTTATCTGAGTCCTTATCCGAATCTGGATCAGGCGGTAAGCGGAACGATGGCTTTTGCGGTAGGCTGCGGAAGAGCCATTGTATCAACTGGCTATGCCTATGCCAATGAAGTTTTAAGAGCAGGACGTGGTTTGCTTGTCCCCAGTTCCGACCCGCATCTGCTGGCGCAGGGTATGCGGCAGATTTTGGACAGCTATGAATTACGGGAAAGCTTGCAGGACAATGCCTGGCAACTGGGCAGAACTTGGACCTGGTTCAATGTAGGTCGGGAATACATTAATTTCTTCAGGCAAATCCTGAGCCTTAATCGAATTAGTGAGGAAAGGGTTCTGAATTATGCCAAACTATAAACACTTTCTGAATATGACCGATGAAACCGGTATTTTGCAGTTTTCGAAATATCATCATCCTGATCAGGACAGCGGTTATACGCTGGATGACAATGCCCGGGCCCTGATGGTAGCTTTATCAATGGGCGATGAAGGCTATCCTTTGGCGCTCGTTTTTACCCGTTATCTGCGCCGCAGCTGGCAGGAAAATGGCCAATGGTGCAACCTGCTGCTGCATGGTCAATATTATAATCATTTTGACTCCGAAGACAGCTTCGGGAGAGCTTTTTGGGCCTGCAGCACCGGCAGTTGCTCTGATTGGCCGATCATCGCCCAAAGCTGCACGGAAATGCTGGAACGGGCAGTGACCAGGCTGCCTTCTTTTCATTCGGCGCGTGGTATAGCCTATTGTTTGATTGGATTATGTAAAGGCAGGTTTCCATTTTTAACTGCCAAATATCATAACAACCTGGTTCATCTGTTATCAGAACGTTTACTTTCGTTTTACAGCAGCCAGCAAAGTCCCGATTGGAATTGGTTTGAGGATAAAATGACTTACTGCAATGGGGTCTTGCCGCAATCACTTTTTGCGGCATATGCATATAACGGCAACCGAAAATGCCTGCAAACAGCGCGGGAATCACTTCGCTTTCTAAGCAATCATTTATTTGCCCGAGGCTATTTAAATATTGTCGGCAATGAAGGCTGGTATATAAGGGGAGGAAAATTGCCTTTATGGGATCAGCAGCCGGTGGATGCAGCCTCGGTTATTTTTGCCTGTCATGAGGCATATCAGGTTACGGGTTTAAATGAATACAAGCTGCTGATGAAATTAGCCTATAATTGGTACCGCGGGTTTAATATCAACGGTCTGCCGCTTTATGATATTGAAAGCGGCGGTTGCTTTGATGGGCTGATCCGAGAAGGGGTAAATCTAAATCAAGGTGCGGAGGCTGTACTTTCTCTATTACTAAGCGATTTGCTGCTGGCCGGTTATTATGCAGGCAATCTGCCTCAGGCTAAATCGGTATAATAAACGCCATTGCTAGCTACGGAAAGCTTTAAATCCACAAGAAAATTAAGGAGCCGATGAATATCGCCTCCTTTTTTTAAATTATTATTTATTTTTCTCTTTATTTTGCAGGGCTTCTTTCAGTTTATCGCCCAGACTTTGCCCCAGGTCTTTTTTGTCACTGTATCGGGCCATCAACCGGGGATTGACGCGGTCAGAATTCTTGTTTTTGCTGAAAACATTCGTATCCGGCTGCTTTTCCGGTTGGCGATGACCGCAGCTACGGTCTGGGCAGACCAGCATTTTACCTTGGCGGGTGTTGACCAGCAGCATATTCTTGCCGCATGACGGGCATTTGCTTTTGCTTACATTGGTGGGTTTGTATTCATTGCTGGACTGTACTACTGCTTTCACCATCCCGCTGGCATCATCCCGAATGGATGCAATCATTTTGCCTTTGCTGCTCTTACCGCGGGAGATATCTGTCAGGTGTTGTTCCCAAAGAGCTGTCAGTTCTGGTGATCTTAAAGCGGGCGGAGCCAATTCAATCAATTGGATTCCTTTGGTAGTAGGAATAATCTCTTTCCCCTGTCTTTCAATATAGAAGGTATTAAACAACTTCTCGATGATCTCCGCCCGGGTGGCAGGAGTACCCAGCCCGCTGCCTTTCATAACTTCGCGCAGTTCCTCATCTTCGATATATTTTCCGGGGCTTTCCATTGCCGTCAGCAGGGTTGCTTCGGTATAACGTGCGGGTGGTTTGGTTTTAGCTTTATTTATACGGCAATTTTCAACTTTTTTACGTTCACCTTTATGTTGCTCATTGAGAATCTGTTCCGGCGGCAATTCCTCTTTGCCTTCTTCTTTTTCCGCTGCGTGGGTATGCAGCGCCCGCCAGCCCAACTCTTTGACTACTTTACCGCGGGAGATAAACACTTCGCCCTCAACCACGGTTGTAATCGTAGTTTGTTCATAACGATAAGGCGGATAGAGTACCGCCAGAAAACGCCTGGCGATGAGGTCATAGAGTTTCTTTTCATCCACGCTAAAAGCAGTCGGATTGAGGCGTTGTTCGGTGGGGATAATGGCATGATGATCAGTGACTTTGCTGTCGTCAACAAAGCGTTTACCGGGCTGAATTTTTTGACTGAGCAACGGTCTTATATATTCAATATACGGTCCCGCTTGCATGGCCTGCAAACGTGCCGGCAACGTAGGTACGATATCTTTGGTTATGTAACGGCTGTCGGTACGGGGATAGGTTACCACTTTATGCACTTCGTACAGACTTTGCAGGACTGACAAAGTCTTCTGGGCAGACCAGCCCAGACGTCGGTTACCGTCTCTTTGCAGTTCGGTCAAATCATAGGCCAAGGGAGGCGGCTCAGATTTTATTTCCTTTTTAATATCCTGAATAACCCCGGTTTTGGCTTTGATTTTGGCGGCAATATCTTCCGCCCGGGTAGCATCAAATATGCGTCCCTGATTCTTATGATCCCGCCAATCGCCAAAGTAATCACCAAAATCTGCCCGAATGGTCCAGTAATCAAGCGGCTGAAAATTCTTTATTTCAGTTTCTCTCTGCACGATCATGGCCAGGGTGGGAGTCTGCACCCGCCCGGCGGTCAGCTGGGCATTATATTTACAGGATAATGCTCGGGTCACATTCAGTCCGATGAGCCAATCCGCCTCCGCCCGGCAAACAGCGGCAGCATAAAGATTGTCATAGTCCCGGCCCGGCTTGAGCTGCCGAAACCCTTCCTGAATCGCAGCATCTGTCTGGGAGGAGATCCATAAACGTTTGAAAGGTTTTTTCCATCGGGCCTGCTCCATGATCCACCGGGCTACCAGTTCACCTTCCCGGCCGGCATCTGTGGCGATAACCAAATCATTTACATCACCCCGGTTCATCAGGTTTTTAACCACCTGATACTGATGGGCAGTATGTTTGATGACTTTTAATTTCATTTTTTCCGGCAGCATGGGCAGATCTTCCAGTCGCCATTGCTTGTATTTAACATCATAATCTTCCGGCTCCGCCAGGGTGACCAGATGACCAAGGGCCCAGGTCACAACATATTGGCTGCCTTCAATATAACCTTTTTGTTTATTATTGCATTTAAGCACCCGGGCTATTTCCCGCGCTACGCTCGGCTTTTCAGCCAGCACTAAAGATTTCACTTTTTCGCCTCATCTCTTCGCTCTATTGCTGTTCATCTTATCATGAAACAGCCGCTTTGGCGAAGAGTAATCAGACGCTCCTGAATTTTTCCGGAATTAATTCGGCTAAAGTAGCTTTGGCCATACCGATACTGGTGTCGGCTGCTCCGTAGTAGACCAAAATTTCATCATCATCTTCCAGGATCTCTTTATCTGTACTGGCCACTGCACCACAGGTGAAAACCACATTGGGTACCCAGGCCCCGGATAAACCCAGTTCATAATCCTCAATCGGCTCCAGAACCGGATTAGGAGAACGATAAATTACCTTTTGCGGGTTTTTCAGATCGACCAATATGACCCCCAGGCGATAGACGTAATTGTAATCCACCCCATGGTAGATTAAAAGCCAGCCATAACGGGTCTTGATAGGTTGTGCGCCGGCCCCGATCTTTAATGAATCCCACATCCGACCTGGACGAGGGCCGATGATGATAGCGTGTTTTTCACGGCAGGGGAAGCTTAGCTCCTGCATATAGGTGATCCACATACTCGGTTCGATCCGGTGGTAAAGAATATATTTGCCATTGATTCGATCCGGAAACAGGATGGCGTCTTTGTCCCAGATATTTTTAAATGCCAGCCCCTCCCTCTGCCACTTTTCAAAGCGCCTGGCCAGAAAATCCTCAACTCCGATGGACGCTGCGGCAATTTGAGCAATATTACCGTCATAGGCCGTGTATAGCATCCAGATGCGTTTTTCAATAACAATGAGGCGGGGATCTTCACAACCCATTTTTTCTTCCGGCATGGCTGGTGAAAAGATCGGCCTGTCAAGCCTCTCCAGCACTTCATAGCCATCGGTAACAGCCAGACCAATATGGGAAACGTCATCATTGCCAACCGCCCGATAAAACAAGTAGACTTTATCCTTGATCCGCAGAGCGCCAGGATTGAGGACGTATTTGCACTCCCAATGATGCTCAGCAATTGGTTCCAGCAGAGGATTGCCCTGATATCGTTTCAGATTTTTACTCGGCTCATTGGTGGTTTCCTGCACCACCACGGTTACGTCTTTGGGCCGGTGGGGCAAGAGTGCATCCAGCAGACTCTGACCATTCCTGCCTGCCTGGATTGAGCGGTACACGGTCTGCATAATTTCTTGTTTATCATATCCCAGCTCTTCATATAAAGCTTCCAGGAACTCATGATTAAACCAGCGGCTTTCAATGCTGGTGGAAATCGGGGTGGGTATTTTCAAGCCGCCTTTAAAGCTGTAGCTGGCCCAGCTCCAGACCGTACAGCTTAAAAACGTACCGTCTTCCAGCACCTGGCTCAAACCGTAACCGTCCGCCATTAAATGGAATATACGGGCCTCGTCTCTTTTCCCCTCACCAGCCAGGATCTCTGCCATGCTCCTGATCTTGCCAACCAATTCCCGTTGCACATTGTTTTCAAACATCTTCTGAGCTGAAAAGTCATCTCCCTTTTCCATTCTCATCAAGGCGTTGCGGGCTTTATCACCGATATTTTTTCTTTCCTTCACATTTTGCCTGAAGAGGCGGGAGTATTGTTCAGCCAGGCAAATTCGACGGATAATAGATGTGAAATATCTCAGTTTAGGATATTTGCCACCCTTTTGCTGCTCCAGGGCTTTAATGGTAACCCGGGCTGTGATTCGATTCAGGTTGGATACTTTATTGTGTGACCAGGCTCCGATGGGCAGATCCGAATTAATGATCAGCGGCTTCAGTTCCACCCATTCAAAGCTTTCCGGTTTAAGTTGATCCGTCATCCAGATCAGATCCCGGTCATTGTAGCTCCAGCTTTCCACCAGATTGGCGTAGGTGACTGCATCGCGCGGATCCATATTGGCAATTAAATCAGCGGGACGGTAATACCCAAGCGGGATCATCAAGTTGACCGGCGGAAAACGGATCAGCATTTCCCGCAGCAAATCGTGGTTTATACTAAAGATTTGCTGGTGGGGCACCACTGCAAAAAGTCGGTTAACAAAAGTATCAAGTCCCGCTTCTTCCTGCAGGTTACCCGGTAGCAGTCCGTCGATGGTTTGTTCTGCCTGTTGGATAAAGGCCTCAACCGCCCGTATGATCTCTTCCGCTTCTGCTTTGGGGTTAAGCCCTAATCCATCGGTAATAAAACGGGTGAAACGGTCTTCATATCTTCGGCGCAGATGTTTGAACAAATCGTCGGTCTGCACAATACGCTGATCCTTGCCGCTGATTTTTTTCGGCACAACAATAGGCCGGTTGGGAATATACTCCATATATCCGAGCGGCACCAGCGGCGGTTTGGCCTGTTCACTGCGGGCTGCCCATTGTCTGCTCAAGGCCGGCTTTTGCCGCCAAAACTCTTCGGTGATCCGCTGGTGAATGCTTTCCATTTTCTGGATCATCATTTCATTGCTATGGCTTAACTCCTTGATTTGCTCATAAAATTCCTGCATCTCCAGGGCATGACTGGTGATCTTGCCATTATATAAAGCCATCAAGGCCGTTAGGATTTCCGGCTGCTGTTTTTCTTCGCCAAAGGCATATTGCAGTAAAAAGGAATAAATGCTGTTTACCCAGAATTCATCCTTGAAATTTCCATTTTGCGTTTCCATCATTTTTACAAGCTCCTGCAGGGCATTCACGGGCAAAAACTGCTCCATTACCTGTATGGATTGATCAAAATAACCTTTAAATTCCTGCCGCAGATCTTCCAGTGAATATTCGGCCATTTCTGCCTGTTCCACCTTGCTGCGGGCCAGGATATCAGCTACTTTAATTATTAATCGATCCCGCAGCCAGACAGCACTGTCCCGACGCAAACTTTCAAAGATGGTATGGCTCATTTCATAAAAAACCTGGTTCCGGTAAGCAAGTTGATGCGATTTTACCATTCCTCCCATACTGACTTCACAGATATCTTTGTTCCAGCATAAAGTACGGGTGATCAACCAGAAGTCAATGCCTGCACCGGCGATAAAATCGGTCCAAAATTTTGCTTCGCTGGCCAGTTCCTCTACCAAGTCATGGGCAATAGCATAAATCCCGCCCAGCGGATCACTTAGCCGGCTGCCATAAAATGACTCCAATATAGGAGCTGCCAGCATATAAGCAATACTATCTATCCCGCAATGCTGACGCAGGCTGCCTAAAACCATGTCATACGATCCCTGAATCGGGGTCAGCAGACTTTCCAGCCAGTTGGCATCAATGCCGGGACCTTCAGATGTCCGCATGTTGGCATTAAAAATGATCAGATCGGCTTCCATTTTTTTGGCTGTCTCAATAAGAACCCGAATACTCATCCCTCGACCGCTGCCTTCCGGGGGTAAAAGGAATGCCAGATGGGGATGATGCAGGGATAATTTTTGGATCAATTCCAGGGTGGCTGAAGCACTGGCATCACCGACACATACAATAAGCTGCCGGCGGCCGATCCATTTTTGCAGGACTTCATCAACCGATTGAAGCACCTTAGGCAAATCTTGACTGTCATTATTAAAAGGGATGCCAATCACCAGATCATAATCAGTATAATTATCCATTTGCGGCAAAATCTTTTTCATTTCTTCATCAAAGATACTTTCGCGATTGCTCTGGTTCAACGTTTATAAACCCCCTTAAAAGCTAAATTGTCTCTACATAGTTATGCGCAAAATCTTCCTAATATATTATGCAAAAGACGAATAAAGTGGCTGCCTTGAGTATGAGTCTCCTGATCTTCCTGTATACAGATGTTTGTTAAAACGCCTCTTGCAATTTATGAAAATTTCAAACCAATACCCATTAAAGCACGTATGGTCTGGGCTATGGATTAAAAGGCGAGGAATTGATTTGATGGCCAGAATTCTGGGGATATGCGATACCTGCGATGCCATGAGCGGCAGCCATCCTTGTCAGCCTGAGAACCTGAGTCAGGAACAGGCCGTCAAGAGCTGCGGATCTGCAAGTGATGCGAAATTCGCGCAAGAGCTGATCAATGTCTTGCATGATGATGCTTTAGCACAATCTGACTAAGTAAAATATCCATTATTAGTTATTCTCTATATGCAAAAAACAATTAATTTAGATTTGAGTATGAAAAGGGAGAGGCTTTTTGCCCCTCCCATTAAGACTGCACCTTGTCATTAGCCGCAAATTAGCTTTAATAACCTATCTAATTGAAGTGATTGAATAAGAATCAGTATAATCTGTTAAATTAAAAATCGAAAACTTCTACCGGTGCATCAATGGCAGTACGGTCGGCGATCTTGATCAAATCAGCCGTGTACCATACATTTGGCACAATGCTGCGCAGATAGTAACGGGCAGATAGGGTTTTACCATAATAATACATGTAATCATAATGATCTTCGCCCAGTTCCTGTGCGCAACGGCTGGCAATCACCGCCTGATCCAGCAGCAAATAGCCGCAGTATAATTGGGCAGTAGCTGTCAAAATGCGCCGGGCATACAGCCCGATTAGTCCAGCGTTGCCGGATTTCATAAAGCCCATAGCCGTCATCATGATGCCACGATAAGCCTGCAAGGCTTTCTCCAGGTGTTCAATTTCCAGTTCCCAGCCCTCCCAATTGCCTTTTTGGGCTGCAATAAAGTCTTCGACTTCTTTGAGCATGGAGGCAAAATGTTCTCCTTTGGCTTGGGTCCATTTACGGCCAATCAGGTCCATGGATTGAATATAATTGGTGCCTTCCCAGATGGACCAGATTTTTACGTCGCGGGCTGAATTGGCTGCCGGGTAATCTTCGCAATAACCGTATCCGCCATAGGACTGCAGGGATTCACCGATCAGGGTCCAGCCCTCATCACTGGGATAAGCTTTGCACAACGGGGTCAGAACATCCAGTTTGCTTCGGGCCCATTTGCGACGGGCCGGGTCCGGATCATAAGCTTTAACATCCGAATAGTAGTAGCACTTGGCCAGTAAAGCCCGGCAGGCTTCCGTGGTAGACTTGCTCATCATGTACATGCGTTTTACGTCTTCATGCTGGTTGATAGTGACCCGGCCTGCTTTAGGATTGGTCAGCAGACGGCCCTGGACTCTTTCCTTGCCGTAGTCTTTGGCATTCCAGTAAGCATTAGCGGTCACAGCGGTGGACAGGCGTCCGGTATCCAGACGTGCTTCATTCATCATGTTAAACATTTGAGCCATACCCTGACCGGCTCCGGTCTCATCCGGTATATTACCGACGATAAAGCCCCGGCAGCCTTTGTTCTCACCAACCACCAGTTGAGCGGTGGAGGAACCCTTCAGGCCCATCTTATGTTCTACGCCGATGCATTGCACATCATTGGGAGACAGACTGCCGTCATCATTGACCCAGTATTTCGGGACCACAAACAGGGAAAGCCCTTTGGTTCCGGAAGCTGCGCCCTGCACCCGGGCCAGATACATATGTATAATATTTTCTACATCATCCCGGTCACCACAAGTTATAAAGATTTTTTGTCCGACAATGTTGTAAATTCCCGGGACATCAGTAGGGATAGCTTTGGACAATAAATCACCGGCATCGCTGCCAGTGGTCGGCTCGGTTATAGACATGGTTCCGCCCCAGGTACCATCCAATAACTTGGGCAGGAAGCGTTCCTGAACTTCTTTGGAGGCATAATCCTGAATAATATCCACCACGCCTTGACCGGTGTTCAAATAGGGCATGAAAGCCGGGTTGGCAGCAGACATGATTTCCACCAGCATGTTGATGATCATCAAGGGCAGGGCGCCCTCCGTCTGGTGCCCGTAGTTGCTGGTTCCCCAGCCCTGTTCCTGCAGAAAATGATAGACTTTATGGAATGAAGGGGGGATATAAGCCTGTCCGTTCTCATAGCGGACCCCAAAGGTTTCACCGTCTTCTGCGGTGGGAGCGATAACTTCTTCCGCAATTTGTCTGACCTGGTCTACCACTGTATCAACGTCATCTTTACTCCAGTAATCCTTGTATCTGTCATAGGCCAGTACTTCATCCAGCGGCAGCCATTCTTTCAGGATAAACTTGACATCACGGGTATTATAAGCATATTTGTATGACATTCAACATACACTCCTTCTCATATTTATGGCATCTTGCTTAGTGGGATCATACTGCTTGTCTAGATACCGCCCCCTATTCCTCTATTAAATGTTGACCGGTTAAAAACTTCTATCTTAACAGACCATGTCCTGATCCAGCAAAAGTTATTTCCGATTTAAACTCCACTCAATAAGGTCTCCAAGATTTTGCAGCTGAATCTTTTGGTTATATTTAACTTTTATCTCTTAACAAAATATGTGCGAATTTTGTCCTTTTATCTTGTCGAAGCTTTATGCACAGTTTAGCATAATCCCATTTCTCAGGCAATTTAACAGTGTATTTTCAAAATTCAAAATGTCGATTCGTGTCATTTAATATTTTTAATCTTTTTATTTTTTTAACTTTTTATAGGAACAATATTGTTTTATTTCTGCAAATTATAATGAGGAACTTTTCTACGGTATGTCTTTTAGGGCCTCTCACTCATAACAATAGAATTTCCCGCACTAAAAAAGCACCTACCACATCAGGCAGGTGCTAAAATGATTAGACTGTTATAATTAACTAGATAAGAGTTTTCAACTCTTCCAGCAGACGGGCGAAATATTTCAAGGCATCATCCACCGGCTCCGGTGTAGTGAGATCCACACCTGCTTTCTGCAGCAACTGGATGGGATAATCAGAACCGCCCGATTTTAAAAATTCCAGGTAGCGCTGCACCGCTGGCTGGCCTTCCTGGCGGATAGCTTCCTTGATGGCGGTGGCGGCGGAAAAACCGGTGGCATACTTATACACATAAAAGGCGGAATAAAAGTGCGGGATACGGGCCCATTCGATATCGATTTCCTCATCCAAGACTACATCCGGACCATAATACAGTTTATTCAAATCCCGATAAATGGAACTCATTAATTCAGGGGTTAGCGCTTCTCCCTGTTCGGCCCGTTCATGGATTATTTTTTCAAATTCAGCAAACATGGTCTGGCGGTAAACGGTCCCCCGAAATTGTTCGAGGTAGTGGTTGAGCAGGTATATTTTCTCTTGTTTATCTTTGCTGTGTTCAAGCAGGTAGTCAATCAGCAGCGATTCATTTACGGTAGAGGCAACTTCCGCTACGAAAATGGAATATTGGGCATAAACATAAGGCTGGTTCCGGTTGGAATAATAAGAGTGCAGGGAATGACCCATTTCGTGAGCAAGAGTAAACAAATCATCCAGTTTATTATCATAATTCATCAATATATAAGGCTGCGTGTCATATGTCCCCCAGGAATAAGCACCGCTGGTCTTGCCCTCATTTTCGTAGACATCTATCCACCCTTCTTGCAATCCTTTCCTGACAATTTCAAGATATTCTTCCCCCAATGGCTGCAGCGCCTTGAGCATGGTTTGCTGAGCTTGTTCATAGGGAATATTTACTTTATAATCTTTGACCAGCGGGGTGTAAATATCATACATATGCAATTCATCAACATCCAGCTGTTCTTTCCTTATTTTCATGTAGCGATACATTGGTTCCAAATTATTGTGCACAGCTTCGATCAACCGGTTATATACTTCCACCGCTATATTATCCCCATCCAGAGATGCGGCCAGCGCCGAAGGATATTTGCGGGCCCGGGCATAAAAAATATCTTTCTTTACACTTGAACCCAGGCCCGCTCCCAGCGTATTGATCAACTTCCGGTAGGAACTATAGAGTGCTGCAAATGCATCCTGGCGCACCTGGCGGTTCGAACTCTCCATAAAACTGCCATAGCGTCCTTTGGTCAGCTCAACTTCGTTGCCTTCCTCATCTTTGATTATGGGGAATTTAATATCCGCGTTGTTGAGCATGGTAAAAATATTGGAGGAAGCCATGGATAGATCCGCCGCCATAGCCAGCAAACGTTCCTCCGGGGCCGAAAGAATATGCTCCTTCTGACGAAGGATCTCCTCCAGGGCATGCCGGTAAACAGCTAAATCTTTATTCTGCTGCATATATTTATTTAGATCTGCCTCGGGAATCGTAAGTATCTCCGGCACTATAAAAGCTGATGCGCTGCTGGCCTCAACGCTTAATCTTTCCGCCCGGTCAAAAAGCGCCTGATAAACATGATTGGCATTATTTTCATCCCGGCGCATGCGGGCATAAACATATAATTTTTCCGCGATCCTTCCCATATCATCAGAAATCTGCAAAACCTTCAGCAGAGCTTCAGCTGATTCTGCCAGACTGCCCTGCAGGGCAGCAATTTTTTCAATCAGTTGCCCTAATCTTTTAAAATCATCTTCCCAAAGGGTTTCAAGGGTATAAATTTTTTCCAAATCCCATTTAAATTTATCATCAAGCTCTTCTCTTTTTTTCGTATGCTGCTCAGCCAAAATTTAATCCTCCCATTCAGATAATTTTTAAATTTATGTATAAACTTATTCTAACCACTTCCCGCCAGAAATAACATAACTGCTTGTATAATGCAAAAATAATATATAGGGATATTATTTTTTTTAATATTATTAATACATTTATTGCTTAATTTATAAGCATGCTTTAAACTTAAAGAAATATTTAACAAAGGAGGAACAGCAATGGCGGATTTAAACAGTTATATAAACATTCTTTCAATGGCTATTGAAAATGAAGTGGAAGCGTACGAATTTTACCTGGGTGTATCACAGAAGGTTGAAGATGCCAATATCAAATCCATATTTAAAGAATTGGCTGAACAGGAACTGGGACATAGAGATTTGTTGTCATCTTATCTCAATAATGATACCCGTCCCTTAAACTTTGCCGAGCTACCGGACTATAAGGTGTCGGAAACGGTAGCCAAACCCAAACTATCTTTGCAGATGAAACCAGTGGATGCCATTGCCCTGGCCATGAAGAACGAAGAAGAAGCTATGAATATGTATAAAGACCTGGCTGATAGCAGCACTGACGCGGAACAGAAAAAACTGTTTATGAATCTATCCAATATGGAAAAAGGCCATAAAGCGCAATTGGAAGACATCTATACCAACATGGCTTTCCCCGAAACCTGGTAATGCACTTTCATCCCCGGAGGTACAAATCTTGATATTGAATCATCTGGGCGTGGTCGTCAGTAACTTAACAAAATCGGAAGACTTTTATTGCCGGGCGCTGGGTTGTACCCTTTCCGGACGCTGGCAGAATGATGAACTTAAAGCAGTTAATCTGCAGTGCGCAGGATTGACCATCGAGTTGCTGGAATACGTCAGTCCTTCGCAAACGTATACACCTGCAGGAGTCATCAATCACCTGGCTTTTAAAGTCCAGGATATTGAAGCTCAGATTGAACGTTTAAACAAATTGGGGGCAGCGTTTGAAACCGTTTCCCCCAAAATTATTGCCAGCAATAAAAAAATAATCTTTTTCCACGGTCCGGATGGAGAAAGAATTGAACTGGTTGAAGAAAACTGAGTTTTATTCAATGCTGTGCCAAAGTATTTCACAGATATCCATTACCTTCACCTGTTCGTCCTGACCGGCTTCTTTGATCCCATCGGAGATCATTGCATACAGAAGGGGCAATTAACCATGCGGACAAATACAGATGATTTTCTTCACTCCATAGTTATCGAAAGTTTCTATATTATGGCGGGCCAGGGATTGATAGAGATAATTCTTCCAAATCACATAAAACCAAACAGCAGCTGCAGAAAAGGCAGCCAAAATAAAAACCCCGCCGCCCGTGATTAAACGGGAAGCGGGGTGGATTTAGTTTTAAATTAATTTTTCCCTGTTCATTTTTTACTGTTGGCAGTACGATCCGGCGGTTTAATGACAATGCGTTTGTTAATATCATAAAACTCAGCTTTTATATTCAGACGAGTTTTATCATTGCGTTGGTTTTGGGCAGTCAGTACCGCCTTTTTGATAACATGGTTATGATAGTCGATCCAAAGCCGGTATTCAAAATTACTCCACAGACTTTCCAGAAGTTGATTTTGTAACGATGGCTTGCATCCTACCACCAGACATTCCACACCATCTACTTTGGAGAATCCAATTTTTTTGATTCCTTGCACTCCTTTAAACTGAAAATTGGATAGCGGATTCAATTCCGATATGAGCAGTTCACCCGAATTGCTGGTGCCGCTTTCGATAACCAGCCACTTTTTGGAAAAGGAATCAAAGTTATATATGGTGCGGTCGATATAATAGATATCAATTGGTGTGTTGACCATCTCCCCCTTTATATGAGTATTACCATTCTCCGTTTCACCTTCTACCCTGCTTATCACCTCCTCCCGACCATCAACCGTAAATCCTGACTGCAGTCTGTATCGGAAACTGTTAAGCTGAGGCATTTTTTGCAAAACCTGTTGCAGCTCAACTTCGGGTTCCAGTTTTGACTTTTCATAGTAATCCATAATTGTGCCGGCACTGGTCAGCAGAGCAAGCAGTAAAATGACGACGGCAATAATTGCCCAATAAGATTTTTTTATACTTCTCACTCCTTTTCGTATATTTTTATCCGTACCTGGACAATGCCGGTATGAATAAATAAATCATCATTTTTGCTAAAAGCCAAAAGATATTATATTCTTATTAAAATCAATTGAATTATATAACCGCTGAAAAAGCAGAATAATATTCCAAAATTAAAAATGAGGATTGGCTAAAATCTAAAATGGATGCAGATTATTTTTGCACACACCATATATAGTGCCTTTATCTTCTTAAAGCGGCTATTTCTCTAAGCTTTTTGGCTATGAGCTAACTATGCAAAAGTCCAAAGTATACAATGTTCCTTATTTTAAATTATTTACTATGTATACCGGCTTCTGATATAATTTGCACCGTAGTTTAATAACAAGGAGGAAGCACGTGTGTTTACCAATTACAACGAAGTAATGGATTACTGCACAGATAATTCTATTCGGATGATTGACTTTAAAATAATCGATCTTCTGGGTAGATGGCGTCATCTAAGTATTCCTACTGCCAGGTTCAAACCGGATACGCTTATCTACGGCATTGGTTTTGATGGTTCCAATTATGGGTTTGCACCGGTAGAAAACAGTGATATGGTATTTATCCCCGATGTCAGTACCGCTGTACATGAACCTTTCACCGAAGTTCCTACCCTCAGCATGATTGGTGACATCTTTGTCATCACCCAACCGGAAAACCGTCGCTTTGAGCAAGATCCCCGTTCCATTGCTTACAAAGCTGAAGAATATATGAAATCGACCGGCATAGCCGACGAAATGAGAATCGGACCGGAATTTGAATTCCATGTTTTTGATCATGTCAGTTATGAATGCAGTCCCAATCATACCAGTTTCACTATCGATGCTGATCAGGCCATTTGGAACAGCGGTGATAACGAATTTCAAAATCTGAGTTATAAAGTACCTCACAAAGGCGGTTATCACGCTGCTCCGCCCCAAGATATTCTTTATGATTTAAGATCACGCATGTGTGTTCTGATGGAAGAAAACCATGTCCCAGTCAAATATCATCATCATGAAGTCGGCGGACCGGGACAGATTGAAATTGAAGTGGAATTTGCCGGTATGCGGGAAATGGCTGACAAAACCATGCTGGCCAAATATTTGATTAAGAACCTCGCTTTCCAGGAAGGCAAAACCGTCACTTTTATGCCCAAACCTCTTTATGACGAGGCCGGCAATGGACTGCATGTACATATGCATCTTTTTAAAGACGGCGAACCTTTATTTTATGATGAAAATGGCTACTCCCAGTTAAGTAAGACGGCTTTATATTTTATCGGCGGACTGTTAAAGCACGCACCGGCCGTATTGGCTTTCACCAATCCCAGTACCAATTCCTATAAACGGCTCGTACCCGGCTATGAAGCCCCGGTTAATCTATGTTTTGCCACTGCCAACCGCAGTGCCGTAATCAGGGTTCCGGCTTATGCCAAAAGTCGTTATCAAAAACGTTTTGAATTCCGCTCTTCAGATGCCACCTGCAACCCCTATCTGGCCTATTCCGCCATTCTGATGGCCGGTCTGGACGGCATAATAAATAAAATTGAACCCACTGCCGAAGGCTTTGGGCCCTATGACGTCAACCTTTATAATCTGCCCAAAGAAGAACAGGCCAAGATCAAATCACTTCCCAAATCTCTGGATGAAGCACTTGATGCTCTGGAAAAAGATCATGAATTCCTGCTGAAGGGAGATGTCTTTCCTAAGCGTTTAATTGAGATTTGGATTGAAAACAAACGCAAAGAATCGCGCAAAGTAAATGAATTTCCCCATCCGATGGAATTTGAGCTTTATTACGATTTATAAAAAATACAGCCCGGTAAAAATCGGTATATGAATTGATATGCTCCCTGCAAAGCAGACAGTGATAAAAAACTGTCATTGGCAGGGAGCATATCATTTTTCCGGCTTTTATTTAATTTATTTATCATCAGCTCATACCAATGCTTTATAGCCCAATCTATATTTCTTCAAGTTTCCCGGATTAACAATCATAATAACCGGGATAAACATAGGAAATGAGCCTTAAGCAAATTTAAGTATTGATAAATTATACTTTCATATTCTTTCCATATAAAAAGACCTCCCATCGAAAAATTGATGAGAGGTCCTTGAAATTAACTGGTGTGGTCAGGATTGGGCAACAACCCTATTGTAACCTAATCCCTAATAAGCAATGGGTTGCTGAGATTGATTACATCATTCCACCCATGCCGCCCATTCCACCCATACCGCCCATGCCGGCCAAGGCAGCATTTTCATTAGGGTTGGGTTTTTCGGTGACGAGCGCTTCTGTAGTCAATACCATGCCGGCAATGCTGGCAGCATTCTGAATAGCTGAACGAGTAACTTTGGCGGGATCGATAATTCCTGCCGCAATCATGTTTTCATAAATATTGGTTAAAGCATTAAAGCCAGTGCCATGCTCTGCAGCTTTTACCTTTTCCACTACTACTGAACCTTCTACGCCGGCATTGTTGGCAATCTGACGAAGCGGTTCTTCCAGGGCTTTCTTAACCAGTTTGATACCGGTCAATTCATCACCTTCAGCTTGAATATCATCGATAGCAACGATAGCATTGATTAAGGCAGTTCCGCCGCCGGATACGATACCTTCTTCAACCGCTGCTTTGGTTGCGGCCAGAGCATCTTCAATACGGTGTTTCTTTTCTTTCAATTCGGTCTCGGTCGCAGCACCCACCTGAATTACTGCTACTCCACCTGATAATTTGGCCATTCTTTCCTGCAGTTTTTCTTTGTCATATTCGGATTCGGTCTCTTCCAGCTGTTTTTTAATGACCCCGATGCGGCCTTTAACCTCAGCTTCGGAACCTGCTCCATCAACAATGATGGTTTCTTCTTTCTTAATAACAATCTTGGCTGCTTTACCCAGCATGGAAAGGTCTACGTTTTCCATCTTGCTGCCGGTTTCTTCTGAAACAACTCTGCCGTTGGTCAGTATTGCTATATCTTCCAGCATAGCCTTTCTTCTTTCGCCGAACGCCGGAGCTTTAACGGCTACGCAAGTGAAGGTGCCTCTTAATTTATTGACAACCAGTGTGGCCAAAGCTTCGCCTTCGATGTCTTCAGCAATGATCAACAACGGTTTACCGGTCTGCACCACTTTTTCAAGTACGGGCAGAACTTCGGTGATAGCGGAAATTTTCTTATCGGTAATCAGGATGAAGGGGTCATCCAAAACCGCCTGCATCTTTTCTGAATCGGTTACCATATAGGGAGAAATATAGCCGCGGTCAAAACTCATGCCTTCGACTACTTCCAACTGGGTTCCCATGGTCTGTGATTCTTCAACGGTGATAACACCATCGCGACCGACTTTTTCCATGGCATCTGCAATCAGACTGCCTATTTCCGGATCACTGGCTGAAATAGCCGCAACCTGGGAAATTGATTCCTTGGTTTCAACCGGCTTGCTGATAGCATGAAGCTCTCTAATCGCAGCCTGTACAGCTCTTTCTATACCTTTTCTCATAATCATTGGATTGGCACCGGCCGCTACGTTTTTCAAACCTTCTTTGATCATAGCCTGGGCCAGAACCGTTGCTGTGGTCGTTCCATCTCCGGCAACATCATTGGTCTTGATGGCAACTTCTTTAACCAGCTGGCAGCCCAAATTTTCCCAAGGATCATCCAGATCAATATCTCTGGCAATGGTAACACCGTCATTGGTAATGGTGGGGGAGCCAAATTTTCTGTCCAGAACCACGTTTCTGCCCTTCGGTCCAAGCGTTACCTTAACTGTATTGGCCAGCGTATCGACGCCTCTTTCCAGAGATCTTCTGGCATCCTCGCCAAATTTAATTTCTTTGGATATCATTTATGTAGCCTCCTTGTAATATTTTAAAATGCAATTACACCAATTTTGCCAGTATATCTCTCTCTGCGGAAAGAATCATATATTCTTCTCCATCCACTTTGATTTCCATGCCACCGTATTTGGAGAATATGACTTTATCACCCGCCGCAAGATCAATCGGTATTCTTTCACCCTTATCATTCAATGCGCCGGGACCTACAGCCAGGACTTCTGCTTCCTGGGGTTTTTCTTTTGCTGTGTCAGGCACATACAGCCCACTTTTGGTTTTTTCTTCTTTAACTTCAGCTACTTTGACGACTACACGGTCTCCCAATGGTTGAATTTTCACGGGGTATACCTCCTCATTAATTTGTTGTTAGCACTCATTAGTTGCGAGTGCTAATATTATTTAATAATAATAGGCAGGATCTGTCAAGTATACAAATAAAAAAACTCACCAAATCTACCTATATCAATGTTTAATAGTGTACACCGGTTATTTTCTTTTTATACCATTATAGATATCTAAATATTCAATTTTATGGCTGCTAGCCCTGACCGCATTCAGCAGCCGAACCGATCAAGATATCCAGACCATGATCCAAAGCTGGCATAATGGCCTCGAGGGATTCGCGTACGCCCTTTACACTGCCGGGCAAATTAACGATCAGAGTATTGCCCCTGATGCCTGCCACCGCTCGTGACAGCATCGCCTTGGGCGTATTTTGCAAACCATGGTAACGTATGGCCTCCGGTATACCGGGAACAAGCTTCTCTACTACCCTGAGGGTTGCTTCCGGGGTAACATCCCGCCTGGAAAATCCAGTTCCGCCGGAAGTAAGCAACAAATCCAGCTTAAGGTTATCGCAGACCTGTATCATTTTTTCTATAATTAATTCTTCGTCATCAGGAATAATCTCATAATAGATAAACTCATAATCTTGTTCGGATAATGTTTTTTTTATTTCTATTCCGCTCAGATCATTACGTTTACCTTGTGAGCCTTTGTCGCTCAAGACTAAAATTCCGGTCTTATACATCAGCCAGCACCTCTACCATGTCTCCCTTTTTAATATGCCCTCCGTGAATGACGCGGCAAAACAATCCTTCGTAGGGAAGCAAGGTGACGCCCAAAGTCCTGGTCACAACGCTGGGATGATCCTCCTTGCCAATCTGACTTACTTCCAGAACGGCATCATTACCAATTTTGAGTTTACTGCCCACGCCAGCCTCCGAAAGATCCAATCCCTCAATTAATAGATTTTCAGCAAATTGACCGGGGCCGATCTGCATATTTTTTTCGCGATTAACCCGTTTGACACTTTCCCAGGCAAGACAAGTAACCTGACGGCCCCAGTCACCGGCATGACCGTCATTCTCAATGCCAAAATCTGTTATAAGCTGAGCTTCAGCTACCTCGTACTTTAGCTGTCCACGCTCAGCGGCGATACAAATTGAATGTAGATTCCCTTCTGCCAATTGTCCCACTCCTTGTTAACAGTTTATTGGTTTCCATAAACCAAGTGTCCGCTTTTACCGCCTGATTTCTCCAGTAACCTGATGTCAGTAATTTTCATCCAGCGATCAACCGCTTTGCACATATCATAAATGGTTAAGGCAGCTATGCTTACCGCGGTCAGCGCTTCCATTTCAACCCCGGTTTTGCCTGTAGTTTTCACTTGTGAGGTAATTACTATGCTTGACTCGGTCTCATCTAGTTCGAAATCCATGTCAACTCCGCTCAGAGATAGGGGATGACACATGGGTATAATCTGGGAGGTCTGCTTGGCTCCCATAATTCCAGCCACTTGAGCAACCGCCAGCACATCACCTTTTTTAATAGCCCCGTCCCGAATCATGATAAGCGTTTCCGGCTGCATGCAGACCACGGCCTGTGCCCGGGCCAGACGAACCGTATCTTCTTTTTCGCTAACGTCTACCATACGGGCATAGCCCTTTTCATTGATATGGCTTAAGCCCATGCCATTATCCCCCAATCTGATACATCATGCGGTGGTTGTCTTCCCCCCAGCCGCTTTGCATATGGTGTCGCTTGGGTTTTGAAAAGATTGTCTGCATAAATAATTGTTTAAGCTCTTCATCATCTGTACTGCGCCTGAGAGCAGGTTTTAAATCTGTTTCTCCCTGCTCATACAGACAAGCTCTCAATTTTCCCTCCGCGGTCATCCTGATGCGATTGCAGCGCCCACAAAAATGATTGCTCATAGGAGAAATAAATCCTACCGATCCCATTCCGCCGCCTATCTTATAATAATTAGCCGGGCCACTGCCTTCGATTTTAAAGGATTCTTCCAAAACATATTCCTGCTCGATACGTTGTTTAATTTCCTGACTGGTCATGAGACGGTCCCGGCGCCAGAACAGCAGATCCCCGATCGGCATAAATTCAATGAATCTTATATGCAGCGGGTATTTGCAGGCCAATTCAGCAAAATCCATGATTTCATTATCGTTAAATCCTTTGATAACCACCGTATTAATTTTTATGGGATGAAGTTCCAATGCCAGCGCTTTTTCAATACTATTAAGTACGGCTGACAGATCCCCCGATCTGGTTATAAAGCGATATTTCTCCGCAACCATGGAATCCAGACTGAAATTCACTCGCTTTAACCCGGCAGCTTTTAACTCCTCAGCCAGGGGAGCAAACAAAATCCCGTTCGTGGTAATTGCAATATCATCAATCTCTTTAATATCATTTATATAGTGAACTAATTGACTGATGTTCCTGCGCACCAAAGGTTCCCCGCCGGTCAGTCTTACTTTACGAATCCCGATGGAAGCACCTACCCTGACCAAGTGGGCGATTTCTTCCAAGGAAAGAATGTCATTATGTCCTACATAGCTGATGCCAGTTTCGGGCATGCAATACTGGCAACGCAGATTACAGCGATCCGTTACCGAAACACGCAAATAATTTATTTCTCTTCCCTGTCCGTCCAACATATATTTTTCCTCCCTCCACCATGGGAAGTTGGGCACGCTCATTCATTAAAGCAGCTAAAAACAGCCTAATTCACATCCGTTGATCTTGATTTCCGCTTCATCACAGGCTTTTCCGATCTGTTTGTATTCAAGATTCAATTTCTCGGCCAACTGGCGTGCATCGGCACAGCTGATTTTTCCCTGAGGAGCCAATTCTTTGATTTTTTCAATGATTTCTTTGTTTTCCATCAATTATTCCTCCTTAAAAATTGCAACCTGTGGTAAACTCTGATTAAATCTAATTTTTCCGCAAAATCATGCAAAAATCTATAATCAGTCTTGTTCATGCCTCATTATATACCAATTAGGACTCCGACAACAATGGATATAATTATAGTACCAGTTAGTAAATTTCGATAAATTTGCACACATTATGTTAATATAGTGGTGATAGCTTCGGTGTCTGTTCCGCATATATATTGAGGAGGTGAAAATCATGACAACCGCCCAATGGGTTATAATTGCTATAGTATGTGGTTCTATAGAAATTTTCACCATGGGCCTCTGGTTTCTCTGGCTGGCTTTGGCAGCCCTGTTGGTGGCTGTAGGAGTTCGTCTGGATTGGCTATCGAGTTTGCAATGGCAGCTACTGATTTTTGCATTTTTCACCTTGATCTTCATTATTTTTACCCGTCCATTGGCGATTAAATTTTTTAAAACCAAAGATACCATCAGCAACGTTAAAGCTTTGGTAGGACAACACGGTATCAGCACCACCGATATTCAGCCTCTGCAATATGGACAGGTAAAAGTAAACGGAGAAATATGGACGGCCATAGCAGAAAGCGAGATCAAATCCGGCACCAGGATCGTAGTTAATGATATTGACGGGGTTAAACTAATCGTTAACCAAGCTGAACAGGAATGAAATGTGACCTAATCGTATACATCAGAAAGGGGTACGAGTATGCAATATTTAAGTAGTTTTGCTTTAGTTCTATTTGTGATTATTATTGCTTATTCAGCAATAAAAATAATCCGGCAGTCTACGGTAGGTATCGTAGAGCGACTAGGTAAATACCATAAAACGGCCGAACAAGGTATTAATGTCATTATTCCTTTTATCGATCGTTTTCGTGCCATAGTTGATATGCGGGAACAGGTAGTCAGTTTTGCTCCCCAGCCGGTTATTACCAAAGACAATGTAACCATGATGATCGATACGATCGTCTATTATCAGGTAACCGATCCCTTCCGCTTCACTTATGAAATTGCCAATGCTATTATGGCCATTGACAATCTTTCCGCAACTACCCTGCGTAATATTGTCGGCGATCTGGAACTGGATCAGACCTTGACCTCAAGAGATCTGGTCAATAGCAAACTTCGCGCCATTCTCGATGAAGCCACTGATAAATGGGGCATAAAAGTCAACCGGGTGGAATTAAAAAATATATTGCCTCCCCAGGATATTCAGACGGCGATGGAAAAACAGATGCGCGCCGAACGCGAGAAACGTCAGGCAATACTATTGGCAGAAGGACAAAAAACAGCTACCATTCTCGAAGCCGAGGGAGAAAAACAAGCAGCTATTCTAAAAGCGGAGGCAGTGAAAGAAGCTGCTATACGTACGGCCGAAGGATCACGCCAGGCGAAAATACTGGAAGCCGAAGGTGAAGCGCAGGCAATTTTGAATGTGCAGAAGGCATTTGCTGATAGTCTGATCATGATCAAAGATGCCGGAGCTGATGACAAAGTGTTGGCGATCAAATCTCTTGAAGCCATCAAAAAGCTGGGCGATGGTCAGGCCACCAAGCTGATCATACCTGCTGATCTGGCCGGTATCGGAGGCGTTTTCGCAGCTTTAAAGGAAGTTGTTTACGATAAACCGGAAGCAAAATAAATATCGTTGTCCCATTCAAAAAAAGGTTGTTGAAAATCGTTTACGAAAAAATACAGCCTCCGGCTAAAGACCAAAAATAACACAAAATAAACCAGCCCATACCACTTTTATAAGTGCTATGGGCCTGTTTTTTGCAAGGAATAATATTTTTTATTTTAGCGACAGTTTTTTACATTTCTTCCCCGCTCATATACCTTGGGGCAAGCCGGGCAGCAATATGCTTTTAAGGGCCGGCGCCTTCCCTCCCTGCTCAAAAAAGATGCCCGGTACAAGCATCATTCTTTACCGGCTACTGTTAGCATAGTTGCCTGCCATTAAAAATAATCCCAATTAATAACCAGTTCCGACTTCTCGGTTACAATCCAATGCATGGGGACATCATTTTCATGGGGAAAGACTGAATCGACCACTTGAAATTCGTAGCAAATGCCGCACTTAAATGCGTGGCTGCGAAGTCCCGGCAGGAAGCGGTCATAATAGCCCCGGCCATATCCCACCCGGAACCCCCCTGCATCAAAGGCCAGGCCCGGCGCCAGCACTACATCAATCTCTGCCAAAGGGTAAGCATCACCCAGCGGTTCACGAATACCGAATGAACTAACTTTTGTCTCCGGCCAACCTTGCCACTCGACGGGCTTGATCTGATCCCCCTCCACCCGCGGCAGGAGAATGGTTTTCCCCAACTGATGCTGTTGCTCATAAAATGATTCCAGATTGACCTCGTTTTGCATAGGCGCATATCCCATGATGGTTCGGGCTTTTTGCACCGGCAGCAAATCATTAAGGCGCCGGGCAATGGTTATACCGGCCTGCTGTACCTGCTCCGGAGCCAGCAGTTTACGTTTTTCTTTCATTTCACTACGCAGGATCGCTTTGGAACCCTGTAGATTTATATGCATGGCAAACTCTCCTCATCCTAAGCCTGGCTTTTTGGCGCTGCGCTATGCTTCTTTTTCCAGCTATGCAGCAGCAGGGCAAGCAGGAATATACCAATACTTATGATTTGCCCCATGGTAAAGGGCCCGAAGTTGATCTGACTTTCGCGCCAAAACTCAACCACAAAACGGTAAAACGAATAACCCATAAAATAAAATACAAATACTTCTCCGTTATACCTGCGGCGCGGATAATACCAGAATAAAATGATAAAAAGAACAAAGTTGATTAAAGAGCTGAACAACTGGGTAGGATAACGAACCAAACTGTCCACATAGGGAAAAACAACTCCGCAGCTTGAACCGGTTATTTTCCCGTAACAACAGCCGTTAAGAAAACAGCCGATTCTTACGATGGCATACCCAAGGGCCACAAAAGGAGCAAACATATCCAGTACATTCCATAAGGGGTAGCCTTTGCGGCGTAAATACCAGATAAACAAAGGCACATCCACCAAGACCGCTCCATACCATACCAAGCCGCTCAGACCGTTCTTCAGGGATAAAACTGCAGCCGGATCAGTCAGCAATTCCTGCCATTGATAGGCAATTATATACAACAGACGCGATCCCAATATTCCTGCCAGAACCAGAATTATCACCATATCCAGCACCGAATCGGCATCATAGCCTTCGCGTTTAAACATTTTTGTCAATCCAATGGCGGCAACAATAACTGCTATAGCTAACATAAATCCCCAGGAATATATTTTTATATTGCCAAATTCTAACAACACCGGATGCATCCTTATCAATCCCTTCTTTAGAAATTATCCACAAGTTTGAATATCCCATTTCTAGCCGCTTATCTTTTTTAAATCATTGTAATTATTTCTTAAAAGGGCAGAAATCAAGAAACAACAGTTATCAACAGACTTATACACATTATCCACAGGCTAAATTACAAGGAATTTAGGCTCGGCTGTGCATTAATATTAAGCGGGGCAAAATTCCCCGTGATATAGTCAAAATAGGCCTTGCCCGCAATCATAGCCGCATTGTCAGTGCATAAACCCAGGGCCGGATAAAATAATTGCCGACCTTCTTGCTGCGCTCTAATTGTCATCAATTGTCGAAGCGACTGGTTGGCAGCTACCCCTCCCGCTAGCATAATAGAGCGGACCTGGTAATTATTTGCCGCACGAATCGTCTTTTCCACCAAAATTTCAACAAGCGCCGCCTGAAACTCAGCCGCCATATCTTCCACCCGGACTTCTCCTCGGCGTGATTGTTTGATCCAGAGATTCATGGCCGCAGTCTTTAAGCCGCTGAAACTGAATTCATAATCATTCCGGTCAAGAAATACTCTGGGCAGATGATAAATACCCGCTGTCCCCTGCTCGGCCGCTTTTTGGATCGCCGGACCACCCGGGTAGCCCAAACCTAAAAAACGCGCTACCTTGTCAAAGGCTTCCCCGGCGGCATCATCACGTGTTTGACCAATCAGGCGGCTTGTGCCCATGTCTTCCATGTATAGCAGACTGGTATGACCACCGGATACGACCAGACAAATAGCCGGAAATTCAATTTCCCGATGCTCCAGAATATTTGCCCAGATATGGCCCTGCAGATGATCGACGGCAATCAGGGGTTTGCCCAGTCCATAGGCAAAAGCTTTGGCAAAAGACAGACCTACCAATAAGGCACCGATTAATCCGGGGCGATTGGTTACGGCCACGGCATCGATATCATTATATTTAAGACCAGCTTCCCGGAAGGCAGTTGCCACTACCGGCGCAATATTTTCAATATGCTTGCGGGAAGCCACCTCCGGAACAACCCCGCCAAACTGCTGATGGATGCTGATCTGCGAATTGATAATGTTGGCCAGTATCTCCTGACCATTTTTAACAATTGCCGCCGCCGTTTCATCACATGAACTTTCGATGCCAAGAATCAAAGTGTCTTTCATTTTTTCACACCAACTCCATCAGAATAAATATCGGGTCATAACCAGCGCATCTTCACCATTATCTGTATAATAAGCTTTTCTGACTCCTGTCTGTACATAACCGAGTTTGTTATACATGCCTAAAGCAGCTTTATTGCTTGGTCTGACCTCCAGCAGAATACGGGTGGCCTGTTTGGTCCGGGCAATTTTCTCCAGCTCCCGCATCAAATCACTGCCGATTCCCTGTCCGTGATATTTACCGGCCACTGCCACATTGGTAATATGAGCTTCCTCGAAAACCACCCAAATTCCTCCGTAAGCAGCGATATCTCCGCCATCATCACAAACCAGATAATTGGCAAACTGGTTCTTCAATTCTCCCAGGTAGGAATCCCGTGACCAGGGCAGACTGAATGATTCCTTTTCAATAATCATCACCTTGTCTACATCGGTTTCGGTCATTTTCCGCATCATATATTTTGTATTCAGCAACTATAACGCTCCTTTGCCCAACCTGTATTCTGCTTCTGAAAGTCTCACATAAATCGGTCGCAGGGCATAAGCATCATCAAAATCATTCTTTATTGCCCTTTGCCAGGCCAGACTGCCCAGCGCTGCAGCCCGGGGCAACATCAACGGTCCCGGGGCTACCTGCAAAACGTCCTGAAAGTATTCCTGAAAAAACTCCTCGTAGGGATAAAAGCCATCTCCTAAAAGGGTTATATGGGGTTTTCCCAATACCGTTGCCAGCTCGCGTGCCCGAGCGGCCATCTCCTGAGGGGAACAGGCCATATCTTCAGTTAAACGCTGCGGGATGTCCCCGTCAGCAGCAAAATAAGCAGTATATACTTCCTGTTTGCGTGCATCCAGCAAAGGGCAAACCAAATTCTCGCTAAAGACAATATTGTGGGCCAGTACGTCCAGGGTCGAAATGCCTAGCAATGGTTTCCCGCAGGCCATGCTCAATCCCTTGGCAGTTGCCAGGCCAATTCTCAAACCGGTAAAGGAACCGGGACCAACCGTAACTGCTATGGCATCAAGATCAGCCACCGTAATCTCACAATCATGCAAAACCCGATCCACACCTGGCATTAATGTCTCTGAATGGGTTTTCTTGAAGTTGATAAATTCTTCGCGCATTACCTTTTGATCATGGAGCAACGCCAGGCCGGCCACCGGGGTAGCGCTATCTATGGCCAGAATGTACAAACTGCATCAATCCTTCTAGTTTTTTTTCATATTTTGCTCCCCGGGCAGTGATCTGCACGCAACGGGCAAGTTCATAATCATCGTAGAGAAGTGAAATCGTTACCAGCAAAGCTTCTGCCGGCAATGATTGATCTGTCAGGTTGGGCCATTCAATCAGGGATATGCCCTTTCGCTCAAGATAATCTTCCAGTCCCAGATCAAATGTATCCCCTGTCTCCAGACGGTAAAAATCAAAATGGTAAAGGGGGGGATCAACTTCATAAATATTCATCAGGGTAAAGGTGGGGCTGGTTACCCGCCCATTATATCCCCTCGCTCTGGCAATCCCCCTCACCAGTGTGGTTTTACCCACACCCAGTTCGCCCATAAGATAAACAACATCATCAGCTTCCAGCAGGGAAGCCATATGCTTTCCCAAGGCCAGCATTTCCTCTTCACTATTTATAATCAGATCCATTTATTCACCTCAAAATCTGCTTCGTCATTTATAGCAGAGCCCGGTAATCATCCCGGATTAGCTTAAAATCTTCCCAGACAGGGCGCTTGTAATTAGGGTTTCTCAGCAGAGCTGCCGGATGATAGGTAGGCATTATTTTTATTCCGTTTCTCTGCAGCCACTTCCCGCGCAGCTGACTGATCTTGGCGCGGGGGTCAACCACTGCCTGGGTGGCCATAGCGCCTAGGCAGACAATGATTTGGGGCTGAATGATTCTGATTTCCGCCTCGAGATAATTGCGGCATACTTTGACCTCATCGGGGTTAGGCAGACGGTTGCCGGGTGGCCTGCATTTCACCACATTGGTTATATAGACCTCTTCCCTTTTAAATTCAGCCGCAGTCAGAATCTGGTTTAACAGTTGACCGGCACGCCCCACAAAAGGAAGGCCCTGCTCATCTTCATCACTACCAGGCCCTTCGCCTACAAAAATGATTTTCGAATTTACGTTGCCGGTACTGAATACCACCTGTTTACAAGTCTCCCGTAGACGGCAGCCTTTACAGCCAAGGGCTTTATTTTTAAGCATTTGTACGTCATGAAAATCTAAATAGGCTTCTTCGATCTTTACCCCGGGCAGGAAAGCGATATCCTGAACCATTTCAGATACAATGCTCGCGGTGGTATTCTCCACCTGCTTTTGGGGTTCTTCTTCGTCAAACAAACCCTGCTGCTCAATAATCATTCTTTCCCCTCCCCTGATGTTTTAACCATTGGCTGGCATATGGCCGGCCCGGTAAGCCTTTTAATATTCATGAACATTATATCTGATTTGACCCATTTTGACGAATAAAGAAATAAATCGGACTCCGCAATACAGGGTTGCATTGCCGGAAGTCCGAAAATTTAATAAATCCAATTACTGCGGCTGCAGATAGACTGGATTACGGATTATTACCTGAGCAGACCATAATTTTTCATTTCCTGCTCCAGGATCGCCAGGTTCTTCTCACTCATTTCCACCAGCGGCATGCGGCAGTTTCCTACATTCATGCCCAGCAAATTGAGCGCTGCTTTGATAGGGATAGGGCTTACTTCAATAAATAAAGCTTTGATCAGATTCAAAGATCTAAGCTGGAATTTCCTGGCCCCTTCAACATCACCTGCTAAATAAAGAGTTACCATTTGATGAAAATCAGCCGGTATAAGATTGGCGGTGGTTGAAATTACACCTTTTCCGCCCAGGGACAGCATCGGTACTACCATGCTGTCATCGCCGGAATAAAGCGTGAAATCTTCTGCGCATAAATTGATTATATCCCCGGCCTGGGCCATATTGCATTCTTTGATGGCAACGATATTATCAATCAGCGATAATTCCTGTACCGTCTCAGGATTTATATTCAGATTGGTTCTGGAGGGTACATTGTAAAGGATTACCGGTAAGTGAACACTGTCGGCGATGGCTTTGAAATGGGCATACAAACCCTTTTGCGTAGTTTTATTGTAATAGGGGGTTACGGATAGTATGCCATCAGCTCCGGCCATTTCAGCTGCTTTTGACAACTTAATACCGTGGCTGGTATGATTGCTGCCGGTACCGGCAATAACCGGAACTCTTTTATGAACTTGTTGAACTGTAAACTGAATAGCAGCAATATGGTCATCATCAAGGATGGTACTGGCTTCTCCGGTTGTTCCGCAAACAACGATGGCATCGGTATCATTGGCAATCTGGAATTCAATTAATTCCGCCAGCTTGTCGTAATCAATCAGATCATTTTTAAAAGGAGTGATAATGGCCACAGCTGACCCGGAAAATAAAATCGGTTTACTCATTTGCATTCATCCTCTCTTGAAATTCAAAGCAATCATTAACGTTGATCATGCAAAATGAAACGATTGCATCGTTAACTTTTATCCCCAACCGCATCGAAATGTTGTTGTTTCCAGAAGATAAAGATATTATATTGCACTTGGCATAATGCTTTTCGTTCTCATTTTTGCATTATTTAAAATTCCTTAATAAGATTTAACTGGTCATTTCCTCAAAACTAACTTATCATCAAATTATCATCCAGTAAAATAGATTGATTTGATGACATCAATCTGTTTAATTAATAGCAGGAAAGTACGGAGGCTAGAATGGAATTACGTCAGTTGAAAATATTCGTTACGGTTGTGGAAGAAGGAAGCTTTACGCGCGCCGCTCAAAAGATGGGCTATGTCCAGTCAAACATTACCACCCAGATCCGTTTGCTGGAAGAAGAGTTTAACACCAAACTATTTGAACGTTTGGGCAAAAGGATAGCTTTGACAATTGACGGCGAGAAGCTGCTGTATCATGCCAAAAGATTGTTAAGATATGCTGATGAGATCAAGGAAACCATGACTTCCACCCCAGAGCCCAGCGGTATTTTAAACATCGGTATCGCCGAGTCACTGTGTATTTTTAAACTGCCGGCCTTGCTGAAGGAATACAGCCGTCTTTATCCCCAGGTAAAACTGGTTATACGACAGGGAACGCCGCTGGATTTTCAACGCTGGCTGCATGATAACACCATCGATGTAGCCTTTTCCCTGGATGGTTTAATCAAAGATGATAATCTGCTGGTACGCATATTATGTGAAGAACCCATGATCATTGTGGCCAACCGGGAACACCCCCTGACCGTTAAAGGTTTTATCGAGCTTAAAGATATCAGCGGGGAATCCTTTATCTTTACAGAACGTGACTGCAGTTACCGCTCCGTGATGGAAAAATATTTTGCCGAATATAAAGTCCAGCCGCTATCCTCTTATGAGTTTGACAGCATTGAAGCCATCAAACAGTTTGTTCTAAGCGGTCTGGGCATCGCCTTGCTGCCTTATGCGGCAGTTGAAAAAGAATTAGCCGCCGGCAACATGGTTGATCTTAAATTGAATGAACCGAAAATTGAAATGTTTACCCAAATCGTCTTTCACAAAAACAAATGGCTTTCTCCGGCCCTGCAATCGTTGTTGGATCTGGTCAATGCATATTTTAATGCAGAAATAAATAAAACCGGAGATAATCAGATCGGTTGCGCAAAACCATTCTGACCTCCCCGGTTGCTGTTTAAAATCTTATTGGTCCGATATTTTTTCTGCCAGCAAATCGTACAACTCCGTGAATCCGTTGCCGATCCGCCAGAAGGAAACCCCCGCCAGATTATGACTCCGGGCTACATCAAGCTTGGCCTGCAAACTCGCCCTATTTTCAAGCCATATCCGATGATTTACGCCGCTATGGTCAACATAACTGTAGTAAGGACTCATACTGGCTTCATCAAATGATTCTGTCAGCTTATACTGGCTCTTCAAGCCCTGCAATCGCTTGGCCGTAACCGTAGTAGTACTGATCCCTTCTCCCCAGTCATAACCGTAGGTAGGCAGCCCCAGCAGTAATTTTTCCGCCGGGATGATGGTCTTGAGGTAAGAAACCACATCCTGCACCCACCATAAAGGAGCCACCGGTCCGGCAGGACTGGTCTTGTAACTGTAGTCATAGGCCATGATGACCACCCGGTCGGCAATCTCCCCGATAGCGGCATAATCATAACCGGCCAGCCAGCTCTGGGGCTTGGTGCAGGCAAATAGCGCCACCGATAACTGCTTGTCAGTGCCCAGACTTTGTTTAAGCTCCTGCAAAAATCGGGTAAAATTATCCCGGTCACCCTGTCCGAGAAATTCAAAATCGATATTTACGCCGTCATATTTACTTTGTTTTACCTGCTCGCATAATTGCGCAATTAAATATTGACGTCGGCCAGGATCGGAAAGCAGAGCATGCATGCCAACCTTATCCATAAAAACCACACTAGCATGGGTTTTAATATTGTTATCCCGGGCAAACTGTAAAATTTTATCATAATCATCCTGGTATTCATAAAAAAGGTCACCGTCAGCATTGGTTTCAAACCAGCGCAGCGCTACATCGGTAATTGAATCAGCATTCTCCTTGAATTCATCAAAAGAGCGATAGTAATAGTAGGCAAATACTTCACTTTTCGCTGGATTAAAATTAATGCTGACTTCTCTGACCACAGCGTTCCAAGTTACCCGAGCGGATAGTTGTTCCATCAGAAACCGCAGAGGAATATAAGTACGGCTTTGATATATGTAGGGAGCAACATCCAAATTTATGTATTCACCGTCAATGCTGACGGTATGGCTTGCTATCCTGAAAACAAAATGCTTGTCCCGACATACAATGCTCACCTCGGCAGTTTCAGCATTCCACTCCACTGAGCCTTGCAAGGCCGGATCTTCAATAACATAACGAATCGGGATCATGGTTCGTCCATCAACGATCTGACAGGAGGGATCAAACATTCTTGGTTGTCCGTCTATTTTTATGGCCGGACCGGTATGGGCGGACAACGTTCCAGAACCTGCAAACAAAAACATAAAAACAAAAGCGCATAAAAGATAAAATCGTTGCATAGCTTCAACTCCTGAAATTAAATCTATATTTTAAAATTCTTAATCGGGTCGGAAATCCCTTGATGAAAATGTTGGTAAATTGAGAAGGAATGTGAAATGATAGCAGTCATGACCGCCCATCCACCCTTGTCACCCTACCTGGGGCTTTGCAGAAGCTATGAAAGGTATTTCCCGCAGCAGAGGTAGTTTAAAACTGAATAATATAGATTTTTCCGGCGGCTGATATCAATGCTTTAACTTGCTGCGGGGAAAAAGATATTCCAGTTCTTCCCGGGAAACATGCACCATATTATCCTGGTTGATAACCGCCAGGATCACCATTTCTTCACCGCTGTATTCTTCTTTATAAGAAGCGATTACACAAACCGTCATCATGATACCTTCCATATAGACGGTAAATAAATCTCCCCTATTCAATCTGATTCCTCCAAAGCAAACCATCTACAAAGACTGCCTCCACAACGGAACGGAAATCAAGCGGATGACCGCTGAATATTACCAAATCAGCCCGTTTTCCAGCTTTGATGCTGCCCAGTTCATCTTCTACCCTTAAAAATCTGGCCGGCATGGCAGTAATCGCCTGCAAAGCCTTTTCTTCACTCAGTCCTTCCCTTGCAGCCAGGGCCGCGCATACCCGGAGGTGCTCAATCGGAACGACAGGATGGTCTGTTATCAGCGAAAACTTTACGTCTCTTTCCGCCAGCAGCCGTGCATTTTTGAAAGAAACCGCCTTCATTTCAACTTTGGCCCGGTTGACCAGCAACGGTCCCAAAAATACGCCGACCTGGCGCTTTATCAACTCGTCTGCGACCAGATGGGCTTCGGTTCCATGCTGGATCAGAAGATCAAGGTGAAATTCATCCATAATCCGCAGTGCCGTAATGATATCATCTGCCCGGTGTACATGCAGCAGAAGCGGCATTTCCCGGCGCAAAACCTTGAAAACCGGTGCTTGGGCATAAGCCTCGCCGCCATCGAGATCAGGTTTATCAATTATCCGGGAGGCCTTGAACAGCGCTTCCCGCAGCAGACTGGCACTGGCCATGCGGGTCTGTGGGGTCTTTTTTTCTGTGCCGTACACTCGTTTGGGGTTTTCTCCCAGGGCAGCTTTCAATCCCCAGGGGTTTCTATAGATCATTTCAGCCGGTCCTGCCGCCAGCGTTTTCAGGAAAGCGGCCTGCCCGCCAAGGACATTGGCACTGCCGGGCATGATCATAGCTCTGGTTATGCCGCCGCGCAGGGCATCATTAAAACCAAGATCAAAATAATTGATTCCATCAACTGCTTGTAACTGCGGGGTCACAGGGTTGGTTACCTCGTTGACATCATCTCCTTCAACCCGGTAAATCTCTTCTTCCAGGCCCAGGTGAGTATGCGCATCGATAAAACCCGGACAGATGTATTTGCCTTGGGCCTCTATGAGTGTATATCCCTCGGGAGGCTGGATGCCGTAATCTATCTGCCTGATCCGATCACCTTCTATTAATATCATGGCATCGTTAATAATGCCGGGCTGATCCATGGTAATTATTTTTCCGCCTCGAATCGCATACATCTTCTTGCTTTCCTCCCTTGTTCTACATTTTATGTTGATTCAAC
>JAAYCZ010000311.1 GCA_012729495.1 Syntrophomonadaceae bacterium
AAAAGCCCATAAGCCTGTTTCAGCTGGTGACCTACATGCAAAAAAATAATAGAAAAAGGTAACAAAAGGAGTTGTAACAATGAGAATTAAAAAACTGGTAGGTTCCATTCTCTGCTTCTTGTGAGTCTGCCCAATGTTTCTTCAGTGCGCCTTAGCTGTGGACTATCCCGATTTTGCAATAAAGTTTTCCAACATCGGAGGCGGGACGTCTGCGCTGCCTACGGAATCAAACACCATTTCGCTTACAGGTAAGGCAGTTAATGGGTCTGCAATGGTTAGGTTAAGTGATTTGGCGTATCTAGGAGCAACAATTTCGGTTTCTTCAAATACATGGTATGTGACGATAAACGGGCAAACAATCGTATATACAAAAGACAGTACGTATTTTACTACGACAACAACCTATGACCTTTATGATCCTTCTTCGGGTAGCACAAATTCATATGCAATATTCAAATATGGATATTCCTCAGTAGCCGCACAAGAAATCAATGGTACCCGTTACGTTCAGCTTACAACAGCTGCAAATCAATGCGGATCACTTCTGGTTGCATATAATAGCGGGACTAATACAACTCTGGCATATCATTTTAGGGTAAACTCTTCCTCGCCTTACACTGATAACAATATATATATAGTCGGTGGGCCATGGCTTACAAATTGGAGTTCCAGCAGTACGACACAGCTTGCTCCTCATTTCCAAATTAGCGAATTATGGGATGATAGCGATGATGCAAATACAAGCTATGAGCTACAGCTGAAGATGGCAGCAAGTCAGTTAAACTGTGCAGAAAGAATAAGGTATTATTACAACAATGCATCGTCAATGACCCTCACCAGCGGCTTTAGGGGCTGGGATACAAATCGCAGTACAACTGGTTCTTGGGCAAAGAGTTTCCATATGAGAGGCCGCGCCTGGGATGCGAGCAATACAAACAGCATCTATAGCGACGTGTACACGGAGTTCTGCGGGTCCTATTCAACACCTATTAACAACAGCACCTATGGTTACTGGACGACTCGCGTTACAAACGGGAACTCTGCCGCATATGAAATCGAAAAAATGCCTGTTAATGGGGTTACATGGCTACATGTAATGACGCAGCCAGCCGCAGCTGCTGGCACATGCTAATATGGGAAGGAGAATTGTGATGAATACCAAATTCAAAAAGAGGATATTTGGGAGCGTTCTTGCTGGCTCACTTTTGATATCTGGTGTAATGGTCGTATCAGGGTTGGCCAGCTCTGAAGCAGAATATTCTTCGAAAGAGGAGGCTGCCGAGGGCTATATTGCTTCTTTGAGAGATGGGGAATATGGTCTGTTTTCTGGATTTATTGGTACAGTCGCATATCAGGATGATGAAGGCGTTTATATGCAAGACGCAGCAGAAAAAGCTGGCCTGTTTTCAAACCCAACAGGGGAGGGTACTAAATCCACAGCCGAACTTACAAAAGCACAGGCTGCGTTTGTGTGTGAAAACTTTGGGGCAAATGCGTGGAATAATATCAAATATACTTTTACAAAATGGGCACCTCCAGGTGACAGAACCGCATATATTATAGAAGAGACTGGCGAGGAAGTATCTTTTGAAGTATACTTAGAAACAAATCAGAAGTATTGGGAAGAAATAGCGATTAATGAGGGCATTGAAGTAGATGAGATTTTTGCCCAACACCTTCCCGGAGAAAAGCTCACTGACGATGAAATTCATGCAACAGGTGTTTATCAAAAGTACGTTGCGGACGAGCCTGCTGTTTTGACAACCGCAGCAGACTTTGAATGCTATATTGTTGAGCTGTCGTTTCATCAAGAAAGTGCAGATGGGACAAAAAATTATCGCTTCTATGTTTCAAATGAAGACGGTACCTGGGGAATCTATCAAGGCTTGACCTGGGATGCCTCTGAGTGCCTCCCGACAGAAGGCAATAGTGACTAAGACAGGGGGAGAGGGGATATACATAAAATTATGTGTATCCCCTCTCAATAAAGGAGAAATCGATGCAATGAGAAGATTGGTTAGAGTGTGCTTTTGTGTCGCATGTTTTATGCTCATTTGCATAATGGGTGGTTGCACGAGCGATGCCGTTGCAACTCTGGCATCGAGTGATGTGCCGAGTGAGCAAAAGAATTCAATACCAAGCATGACTGGCAGAAAAGACATTTTTACTGTTGAGGATGGTTTTACAAGCAAGGCAACCTTCCCTGAAGAATATAAGCAAGACCATTGCTTTCCTTACGTTTCCGATAGCGTTCCGAACGGAGATATAATAAATAAGGCTATTGCGATCGACTATGACCTCATCAACCGCGTAGATCTGGGGGCAATAAGTGACCCTTACAGCCATTTTGCTCCGATAGAAGGTTTTACATATACTTGGTCAAAAATAAGCTATGAGGTCAGTAATCAAGAAGGCATATGCTGTTTAACTATTATTGATACAACAACATCTGCTTACGGGTCATATTCACCGAACACGACGGTGAATTGTTACTACTACAATGAGAATACACAGCAAGTTATGGACCGAGAGCAATTCATTGAAGCTCTTGGTTTGTCGCAGAAGGACATCATCTTAGCATATATCGCTGAATGTTGCCCAGCTTACAAAGTTGACGATATATCCTTCAACCGATTGTTTTTCTATTATGATAAATACAACGAGCTTCGCTTTGTGTTTAACGAAACTGCGTTTAAATGAATAACAACAAGGGAGGGGAGAGAATTGGAAAAGAATAATAATTTGATTAAATTTACCGAAATCGCAAAAAAGAACGCTTTACATAGCGATTGAGCTATTAAAAGCAATTTGCGGGATTGAGAATCTGGGTAAATCGCAGTCGATGCCACGAGATAAACAAATTATGGGCATAAAAACCGCGTCAAGGAAAGGCTGCTCAATCCGCCAGCTTGCACGCCTTACCGGCGTTGCCAAAGGAAGGATAGAAGCAATACTGAAATAGTGAAGTATCCTGAGTTTCTGAAAATGAAAGATCAGCCGTGGCGGAAAGCATGACCACGGCTGACCCTTTAAAATACCCTTTAGGGCTTCATTACAACGAAAATCAGATGGACATATTGATACTTAATATACAGCATATGGAACTTTTCGTACAAGTAATAACACAACATGCG
>JAAYCZ010000312.1 GCA_012729495.1 Syntrophomonadaceae bacterium
TAAAGTGGCATCAGAAAAGGAGAAAAATTTTGCATAAACAGTTGACTCCCAAAGAAATTGTTGAAGAGTTGGATAAACATATCATTGGTCAGAAAGAAGCCAAAAAAGCAGTCGCCATCGCTTTGCGCAACCGGTACCGGCGCAAGCTGCTGCCGGCAGAATTAAGTGAAGAGATCTACCCCAAAAATATTATTATGATAGGACCGACTGGGGTAGGGAAAACCGAGATTGCCAGACGGTTGGCCAAGTTGGTTAAAGCACCTTTTATCAAGGTGGAAGCCAGTAAATTCACAGAGGTTGGCTATGTTGGCCGCGATGTCGATGCAATGATCCGCGATCTTTTGGAGACTGCGATCAGAATGGTAAAATCCGAGAAAATGGAGGAGGTGGAGGATAAAGGCCGCATACTTGCCAATGAGAGGATTGTAGATTACATCCTGCCCATGCCGAGGAAAAAGAACAGGAATGCCAAAAATCCTCTGGAACTGTTGCTGGGACAAACTCAGGAAAGTAATTACCGTGACGATGAATTTGATCAGCGCAGCAAGGAAATTGAGCAAAAGCGGGAAATAATCAGCCAGAAACTAGCACGCATGGAATTGGAACAGGAAATAATAGAAATTGAGGTGGAAGAAAAAGGCCCCTCTTTCATGGAGATATTTTCCGGTTCCGGAGTAGAGGAAATGGGCATTAACATGCAGGAAGCCCTGGGCGGGCTGATGCCCAAAAAGACCAAAAAGCGGAAAGTAACCGTAGAAGAGGCGAGACGGATTTTAACCTATGAAGAGGCGCAGCGGTTGATCGATATGGACGGAGTCAGCCGGGAAGCCATAAGGCGCACCGAGGAAGACGGAATAATATTTTTAGATGAAATAGACAAGATTGCCAGTCAGGAGAATAGCCACGGTCCGGATGTATCCAGGGGCGGAGTTCAGCGTGACATTTTGCCGATTGTGGAAGGCTCTACGGTTATAACCAAACATGGACCGGTAAAAACAGATCACATTTTGTTTATAGCGGCAGGCGCATTTCACGTCTGCAAACCATCCGACCTTATCCCTGAATTGCAGGGAAGATTTCCGATTAGGGTAGAATTGGAAAGTTTGAAAAAAGATGATCTGCAAAGAATTCTGACTGAGCCGGATAATTCTTTGCTCAAACAATACACAGCCTTATTGTCTACAGAAGGGCTAGAACTGGGATTTGCTGCCGAAGCGGTTGAATATATTGCCCAGACCGCCTATGAAGTTAATGCCAGAACTGAAAATATTGGGGCGCGCAGATTACACACCATTATGGAGAAAGTACTGGAAGACATTCTCTTTGAATCCGTTTATATGCAAGGGCAAAAAACCACCATCGATAAGAATTATGTGCAGCAACGGCTCAAAAAAATTGTGGATAGTGATGATCTGAGCAGATATATCCTTTAGGAGGTTGTTTTATGAAAACTATTTTAGAAAAATCCCGGGCTATCAATCGCATTTTAAAGAAAATTTCAACAAGCGCAGTAGATTTTTTTGAAATGGCGGAAGTTCTGGCCGAAAACATGGAATGCAGTGCTATAATAGTGGATCATAAAGGCAATATTATGGGTTACTCATTTTCCGGTGAAGAACGTTGTTTGGAAATCCAAAAACTGATCCAGGATAATAAACCGTTCCCGCCAAGTGTCAATCAGGAAATACTGAACATCATGGAAACCAAAAGCAATATTACTTTTAATGACGGCCGTACTTGTATTTTCAATATAGAAAACCCTGAGTGTTCATGTTCCAATCGTCTTTGGACGATTTGTCCCAACTTTGGCGGGGCCACCCGGATTGGCACACTGTTATTAATTAAAAACAATGATCATCTATTTACTGATGAAGATATCGTCCTGGCCGAATACGGAACCATTGTGGTAGCCAATGAGATTATGCGGATGCGCACCGAACGGATGGAAGAAGATGCCCGTAAAAAGGCCGCCGTTCAAATTGCCCTGGCTACTCTTTCCTACTCGGAGCGCGAAGCTATTGAAAACATAATGGCTGAACTGGATGGCTCTGAAGGGCTGTTGGTTGCCAGCCGCATTGCCGATAAAGTAGGCATCACCCGTTCCGTAATTGTCAGCGCCCTGCGCAAGTTTGAAAGTGCCGGAGTAATCGAAGCCAGATCTCTCGGCATGAAAGGCACACATATTAAGGTTTTGAACGATTACGTTTTTGATGAATTAAAAAAATAAATCCGCTTAACCGGAGATAATATTAAATAGACTAACCAGAAGAAGTTAGTCTATTTTTTATTTAATTATTTACCGAGAGCGAAGGGCTTTAGCAGGAAATAAATTCATATGATAGAATTAATATACGTACAGATGTCTGCAAAGATTTAAGCAAACAATATACAGAAGTTTATTGGTTTAATATGCCAAGCCGAGATAATAGGAGGTTAATAATGGGTAAGCGGATACTGATTGTTGATGATGCTGCTTTTATGAGGTTGATGATCAAGGACATACTGGTTAAAAATGGTTATGAGATAGCCGGCGAGGCAATTGATGGCAACAGCGCACTGCAAAAATATAAGGAACTGGTTCCCGATCTGGTTACCATGGATATAACTATGCCTGAAATGGATGGGGTCGACTCGGTTAAAGCGATTATTGATTATGATCCGAATGCCAAGATCATTATGGTCAGCGCCATCGGCCAGCAATCCATTGTAATAGATGCCATTCAGGCAGGTGCCAAAGACTTTATCGTAAAACCTTTTCAGCCTGAACGAGTACTTGAAGCGGTCAGCAAAGCATTGA
>JAAYCZ010000313.1 GCA_012729495.1 Syntrophomonadaceae bacterium
AAGCTGGCGCGGATTTGGTTGGACAGGGTAAGGTTTTTGTAAAAGGCCTCTTTGGGCATGATTCGCCCTACCGCTGCCTGGCCGGTAAAAGTCAGCATCCAATCACCACCATGAAACAAATCAGTTCAAAGTCATCCAGACCGGAAATACTACCGGTGAGGAAGGTTGTTTCTCCGTTACCGAAAAAGCTGTCCAGATCGCTTTCTTCCTTGACGGAAATGACCGAGGCAATGGTCTGCTGGAGGAGGGTTGATACTCTCTCCATCCTGCGCCCGTCTTGGGTAACACGGTTAAATTTTTGACAGGCTTCCTGATCCGGCTCATTTTTACCGCGGGAATAAAGGCGCATAATGTCAAGGGTAGCTTTGGGTTCGAGATGATTGCAGATGACTTCGCCGTCTTCACCGACATATACCATGTAAAACGGATGGAGGCGGTTCTGGTTTTTAATATTAATGGATTGATTGATGTTCTTCAGGACAAATATAACTCCGGGCTTTTCACCTTTTACAACCGTGTGAATGCCAAACGGCATCCGGTCCAGATGGGGATGCTCTTTAATATAGGCCAATAGATCCAGGCGGAATTCATTGAGACCTAAATCCATGATGGATATGCCGGTGGTCATGTTTTCCAGATCAACCACTTCGTTTTGCAGCTTTTCCAACTGCTGACGACGATAAAAGAGATCGCCATTTTCATCCTGATTGATGTAATCATCATCACCGGTGGAGGTCATGACCGAGATCCTCATTCTGGCCTCGACGCGGCTTTTCAGATTAATATAGTCATCCAGCTCCAGATCGGGCCAGAAGTTGACCAGTTGGATCACGGCGTTGCGGCTGCCGATACGGTCGATGCGGCCAAAACGCTGAATAATCCGTACGGGATTCCAGTGAATATCATAATTTATGCAGTAATCGCAATCCTGCAGGTTCTGTCCTTCGGAAATGCAGTCAGTAGCAATCAGTATATCAATTTCATGATGCAGGTTGGGCTTGATCAGGGCTTTTTCTTTGGCGAGCGGGGAAAAGCAGGTTAAAATCGTGTTCATGTCAGCCGGGAATTTGGGGATGGTGGTCCTGCCATCAATGGAGCCGGTGATCAAAGCGCAGTTGATATGGAATTTTTCTTTGATAAAGCTGCTGACATTTTCGTACAGGTATTCAGCCGTATCAGAAAAAGCCGTAAAGATGAGGATTTTTTGGTTGCCCGGATTGAGGGGATGGTTGATCTTGTTTTCGATTACCTCCAACAATTGATTTAATTTGTAATCGTAATGGGGAGTAATATCATCAACCATCAGCAATAGTAATTCCAGGATTTCTGCGTCGGCCTGTAAATCACGCTGCCATGACAGATAATCCATGTCGCGCAGATCAATGCGATATTTCTTTCCGACATTAAAAATATCCAGGTTCTGATCATCCAGATCGATGTCGCCAAAATCACTGATATCATTTACAACTGCCTGCGAACCGGAACGGAAGCTTTCGATCAAGGCCAGGATATTATTTATCTGCTCATAAATTCGTTGGATTGTCAGCCGGAAGGAATGCACCGAACTTTCCATGCGTTTGAGCAGATTTATGCTCATTAAGCGGCGGATTCCTTCTTCACGTCCGCTCTGGGACAGACTCTGGCTGCGTTCTGAATCCTGATCAATATATTTGGCCAGTTTGCTGTCCAAAATATAATTGGTCGGCGTATAGAGGGACATGTTCAGCAGCATCAACTGCTCGTAGATTTGCGCGTAGTTGATGGCATCGTTCAAGGTGGTTAGTTTGGGATGCAGCGAGATGGGCGGGTTGCGCTCCGGGAAACTGCCGATTTCCGTGGTGTCATAGTAACGTATGATATGCTTGCGGGAGCGGGCAATGGTCACACTGTCCAGCACTTCAAAAAAGTCAAAATCCAATTTCTTTAACAAGGATTCGGTCGTTCTTTGTTCCGGTGGCTGCTCGCTCCAGGCATTATATGTTTTTTGCGCCTGACGAAATATGGTATCAATATCCATGCGGGTGTTCAGCTTTTCATCCAGCAGCTGTGACTGACCTTCATAAGCCAGGGCCAGCTGGTTGCGTAAATCATAAAAGCGGTTGTTGACCGGAGTGGCGGAGATCATTAAGACTTTGGTTTTTACTCCCGGACGAATGACTTTGTTCAGCAGTTTCAAATAGCGGTTTTCTTTTTCATTGTCTTCGCCGGAGACGGCTCCGCCGTTGCGGAAGTTATGGGATTCGTCAATGACCACCAGGTCGTAGTTGCCCCAGTTGATCAGGTCCAGCGGCAAGCCGATGGCAGATTCTCCACGTTCTCTGGATAAATCAGTATGAAAGAGAATGTCATAGCGCAGACGATCTTGGGCCAGCGGATTATTGATCAAGTTGCCGCGAAAGGTCATCCAGTTGTCTTTCAATTTTTTGGGGCAGAGAACCAGGACATTTTTATTGCGGTTTTCATAATACTTGATGACGGCCAGCGCAGTATAGGTTTTGCCGAGGCCGACGCTGTCTGCGAGGATACAGCCGTTGTATTGTTCCAGCTTGTTAATGATGGCCAGCGCCGCATCCTTCTGGAAATTATAGAGTTTGTTCCAGATCTGACTGCTTTTGAACCCGGTCGCCTCATTAGGCAGGATATCTTCGGAAATATCTTCAAGGAATTCGCTGAATATATTGTTCAGCGTCATGAAGTAAATCAGTTCGGCTGGATTTTCCTGATAAACCGCGGAGATATACTCAATTACTTCGTCAGTCACATCCTGCAGCCGGGCTTTGTCGTTCCAGATGCTTTCAAAGAGGCGGACATATTCGTTGCTGAAAGGCGCTTCGAATTTGTTGACCATGTTGTAAACATTGCTGCCGCGTTCACAGCCAATATCAACCGTGGTAAAGCCGTTCAAAGGCATATAGGTCAGCTGCTGCTCTTTGGACTGTACGTTGAGAAATCCCCCCATGCTCTCCTGGGTGACGTTTGATTTAAAAGTGACCTTGCTGCGAATCCAGTCAGCACATTCGCGGGCAATGGCCTTTTGGGTCAGTTCATTCCTTAATTTCACTTCGTATTCAGTGCCATAAAGGCTTCTTTCTCGATGTAAACGCGGTATATAGAATTCACGTTTTTCTTTGGGAAACTTCTCCGCGATGAAGGTTGGCGAAGTGAATATAAAACGAAGCGAGTCAATGTTGCTTAACTGACGTTTTAATTCCTGATAAGCATAGATCGAAAAGCAGGCCGCAGCAATGGAAACGCGGCTTCCCGGAGCAATGACCTGTACCAGATCATCTTTAACTATCTTGGTGGTATTGTTGAATACTTCCATGATGGCTACTCCCATGTACCCGACGGGTCAGTTTGATT
>JAAYCZ010000314.1 GCA_012729495.1 Syntrophomonadaceae bacterium
CCACCTATGCAGTTCCCATGATCATTGGCGAAATAAAGAAATTCCTGCGTGATGACGGCATTGTCAAAGTACAGCGAGGTTTAAAGGAAACCTACGGGAAAATACGCTGGGCCCAGGAAAAATTACGCGGCAATTTGGGTCGGGAGCCGGGTATCGCAGAGATCGCCAGCCTTTTGGAAATCGAAAAAGAAGAAATCGTTCTGGCCATGGAGGCTTGTCAATCCCCGGCTTATATGCAGGATGTAATCCCCGGCGAAGAAAAGGAGCAGTTATCCCTAATCGACAAGTTGGCCAATGAAGACGGCAATGTTTCCATGCTGGAGCAGATGGCTCTGCGTGAAGCCCTGGCCAAACTGGAGGAACGCGAACGGGAGGTTCTGCTCAGACGGTATTTTAAAGATGAAACCCAGATGGTCATTGCTGAAGATCTGGGCGTATCCCAGGTGCAGGTGTCGCGCATCGAAAAGGCCGCCCTGATCAAGTTGAAAAATCTTCTAGAATAAAAATTTGCCATGAAAACAAAATATAAGCAAGGAGGAGAACACATCTATTGGCACGGATGGGTTCTCCTTAAATTTTGAAAGGAGTAATGGTATGCAGATCAAAGTTGCAGAAGTGATTGGCGAGTCCAAGAAAGACTGGAATGATGCCGTGAAAAATGCAGTTAAGGAAGCTTCGCGGGAGATGGGCAATATCACCGGAGTAGAGGTCTACAACTGGACCGCCAATTGCCAGGAAGACCAGATCATTGAATACAAGGCCACCATCAAAGTTGCTTATACCGAATAATATAAGTTAAACAGTTTAAACAACTTCGAGTCTGTGCTGCAGACGCGAAGTTGTTTGTTTTTTAAATAAGGATTTTGCAACGGCACCAAATCTATTTGGGTATTTTCCTAACTAACCACCCATACCCGCAGGGCACAACCACAATGAAAATAGTATTATGTCATCCTGGAAGCTAACGGATCTTGGGGCGGTATCTATGTTTTTGTCATCCTGAGCGTCAGCGGATCTAGTTCCAGCGAGATCCTTCACTTCGTTCAGGATGACAGTATGCGTTCAGGATGACAGTATGCGCTCAGGATGACAGTATACGCTCAGGATGACAGTGGTGAACGTATTTACTTATTAATCAACCTGCAATTTAAGAAGATTTAATAACCGCTGTGCTTATCATTCTGAATAATCTATCCGGGCAGAGTCCATAATATTTTATTGAGGGGGACAACATATGAATGAAGGCAAGAGTGAAGAACTGAAGGCAGCGGAAAAAAAGGAATATCAGAATCTGGTCAACCAGACCAAGCCTAAACCACCTTTGCTGAGTCATTGCCTGTGGGCTTTTGCAGTCGGCGGGCTGATTTGTGTAATTGCCCAGGGGATGCTCAATTACTTTCAATTCAGGGGCATGGATCAAATCAATGCCGGATCTGCCGTGGCAATAATTATGATATTTTTGGGAGCGTTACTGACCGGGATTGGGGTCTATGACAAAATCGGTGAAAAAGCCGGAGCCGGTTCGATTGTTCCCATAACCGGTTTTGCCAATGTGATTGTCGCATCAGCCATGGAGTTTAAACGAGAAGGTTATATATTCGGGGTGGGGGCAAAGATATTCAGCATTGCCGGGCCTACTCTGCTGTTTGGCTTTACAGCTTCAGTCCTGATTGGCTTAATCAGTTATTGGTTTAAATAAGCAACGAAGGTAGGAATAAAATGACAGCGCCAAAGAAGCTGGGACAACAAAGTGTCAAGTTTTCAAATCCTCCGGTCATTAGTGCCTGGGCCTCGATCGTTGGCCCCAAAGAGGGACAAGGGCCGTGGGCCAAAGATTTTGATAAAATCCTGGCTGATTATTTATATGGGCAAAGCAGTTGGGAAAAGGCTGAAAATAGTATTTTGCAGGAAGCCGTACACACTGCAGCAGCTAAAGCCGGGTTTGATGCCGGGGATGTAGAATTGCTGCTGGCCGGAGATCTGCTTAATCAAATTATTTCCGCCAATTACGCTGCCCGGCAATTAAATATTCCTTTTTTGGGCCTGTATGGAGCTTGCTCAACCATGGCTGAATCTTTGTTGCTGGCGGCTATGCTGACCGAAGCCGGTTTTTTTGAGCGAGTAGTGGCAGCTACCTGCAGCCATCATTATACTGCCGAACGTCAGTATCGTAATCCGGTGGAGCAGGGAATTCAGAGTTCCCTTAGTTCCCAGTGGACGGC
>JAAYCZ010000315.1 GCA_012729495.1 Syntrophomonadaceae bacterium
GATACTTTTAAAATTACTAATTCTGAACGGTTTAAAGATATAACCGGTCATTGGGCAAAAGATTCCATAAATCAACTGGCAGCTGCCAACATACTGAAGGGAACCGGGAATAACCTGTATCAGCCTGATAAAAATATGATGGGGCTTGACTTTTTGATGCTTATCCAAAGGGCCACCGGCATAACCCCGGAAGATCTTTCTGCATCCGGAGAAAAAACTGTTTCTTTTGAATCCGAACAACCTATTACCAGAACGCAAGCTATTTTCATCTTAGCAGATGTTATGGCTTTAACAGGCTTCGAAGCTAACCTGACCACAGAAGAAGAAGTTTCATTGATAAAAGGTCTTTCTGATTTGGAAGGAATCGATGACCAAGAGCTTAAATCGAATGCGGCATTACTTATAAAACTTGGCATTTTTCAAGGAAGGAGCAACAAACTTTTGGCGCCCGGGTATACTATGTCTCGCGGGGAAGCAGCTGCAACGGTTTCGAGGATGTTAAAGTGCGTACAATAGACTATAGTTCACTCTTGAGTCACGTGGAATCCGTAGTGAGGATGAAACGAGTGAAAGGCTAAAGTATTGTAGTTTATTTATTCGGGAATTTTGTGTTATTTACTTTTTTTAATTATGAAATCAGTGGAGCAGAAACACTCGGTGCCATCAAAAACAAATAAATTTCCCCAAACCCGTTCTGCATCACCACAGATACCCCGTCAGCACTGAGGTGCTGCTTCACTTTCGGCAGTACTTCATCGTCATTGACGGTTTTCGTCAAAAGATAAACAATATCATATAACCCTTCCATCCGGTCAGGCGTCAGGGCGGTATGAGGCAAGCTATCATGGGAGCTGGTTCTTTAGGGACCATATTAGGGGCGCTGTTGACCAGCAAAGGCATCCAGGTGGATATGGTGGACGTCTGGGATGAGCATGTGAAAGCTTTAAATGAAAACGGCGCAACGGTTACAGGCCCTTTGCAATTGACCCTAAAGATCAGTCATTTGGACAGAAAAATAATCGCTACATAACACCAATGTATGATGTACAAACTAGCTCAATTCCTAATTTACTTTTTAAATACTGTCTGGTGTGCGGGAGGGGTATGATGCCCAAAAAAAGACCCGCCGAAAAAATTCTCAGCGAGCCTTGAATTATTATATGAAGGTTTCGGAGCGACAGGACACTCCGAGACCACTGAAAAAGTCTCGTAATTGTGTCATGCTGAGCGAAGCGAAGCATCTTTTAACCGAAAAAATTCATATAATACGGTTTAATTGCGAGATCCGCCAACGCTCAGGCTGCGCTTCGCCTGCCTTCTAATCGCTTTCGGCACTAGATGCCATATGGCATCGTCGCTTCGTCGTCTTCGACTCCTCAGGATGACAAAACAGTACTTCTATGCCTTGCCGTTGCAGCCCAATACATTGACGATTTTGTTTCTGACCAGTTGCTTGATGCCTGGAAAGGATAACAAATATTAATCGATATACGGATGCTCAAGATATTTGTGATAAATCGGCAGGGATAATAATTGTTGAAAAACCTGATGGATCAGGTTTTATATAACGATAGTCAACGACAACCCAAGTGCTGCCGGATCTTTTGTAGTTAATAATTAAGGCCTCATTATCCTTTAATCGGTGTTCACTTATACCATGATTTTTGGATGTTTCAAAAATGGCTGTGTACGGATCAACATTTTTAATATCATTTAGTGTAGTTTTTCCAACATCAATATTCTTCAAGCTTTGATGGGATAGCAAGGTTTTTAATCGCCAAATATCTGTTACATGGCTGGATTTATTTTCGTATATTACGAAAAGCTTGCTACCATCGTCCATATCCCGAATCTCATAGGTTCTTTCTTGGAGTTTGCGAATAACCTGAGGTTTTCCATACATTCTTTCAATCATATCGCTATTTATGGCAAAAGAAATGTTTTCCCTTATTGAATAAGGTAGATTTATTGATTGCATCTCTGATTTCCCTACCTTATTTGTTTTATCTTCTTCTATCCAAGCACACCCTGAAAGATTTAATGATATAAACAGGAAAATTAAAATTTTACATATATTATTTTTCATAACAATACCACCTAACCTGCCCTTGGCAGTTATAATACCGCAAAGGGAACTAACGATAGAGAGATTGGATTAATATATGTATAAGTTCTATAAATATGACTTTGGTTAGTTCCCTCTACGGATTTTTTTTTATATTCTAACAGCTAAATACACAGTATTACTATCATAAAAATTCTGATATGATCCAAGATTCCAACTATGATTGCTAGGATTTATCATTCCTACATAGTTTGACGCAGTTTGACCATGTTTCTCACACCAGCCTCCATTGCTACATTGTAACATCCAATGATAATCATAAACTCCTTGATGATATCCTACTCTCACAGCGACCCTATACTCGTTTGAATTTACACTTGCGTTTGCAGAACTAATTATACGACTTTGCCTATAGTACCTTGATAAATCTGCTAAAGCATATTGTGCAACTTGATCTACTGTAGCTGGATAAGTACCACCGTTTGTATACGCTACATCCCCTGGATTAATAAATGTACCAAAATTGGATGCATATCCATAACAATTACAGGATGTTGAGCTATTCTGCGTATAATAAGTGGTATTTAATAACTAGACAAATAAGCATACAAAAAGGTTGACAAAAATTTAAGAAAATTTTTGTCAACCTTTTCTCTAGCCAGATGGTATATCCATTACAAAAAGCGCTGTTATTTTTAAAGCAATCTGCTTTGACCTTGCCCGTCCAGTAGACCCTGGCAAGCGAAAACGTATATGCCATCTTGGATTCAAACTGAATGGAGGAGAATGCGGGTATCCATCCCTAATCATTATGCTGGGAACCATGGACAAGTAAGAAAAAAATACATTTGACTCAATCGGCCTGGCCTTATAATGAACCCCTCATGTTGATGGAATATATTATGGATGCGGCCCCAATGAATACCTAAAACATGTATACCTAGGCAATGTGCCTGGACAAATATATAATCAGCACCACCCGTTAGACGGGTGGTGCTGATTTGGCATACATATCTCAAATCAATCATGTATGCTGGGCACTGCAGAGGGGCATATGATCACATCCGTATCTGAATCGATTCCAGAGCAAAGGTCAAACATGATATTCACTAAACAATATTTAGATATTAAAAAATATATAAAAGGTGAAACGAATGATCCTTCTATATGTATCAGTGCTCCAAACAGGCGGTACGTTAAACGGGATTTGCACACCGGAAATAGCGGAAGCGCCATTATTGGAATTAAATAAAGAGTATATACTTTTTTTAGTAAGAGCCAAGAAGATCATTATTTAATAATGGGAGGCTTCCAAGGCATTGGAAAAAAAATAACGGAAAAATCGAGGTGAAGGTGAAATCTGATGAAATTGGAAAGGTATTAAATGATATGCATGTAGATGATTTTGAGGATATGTCCTTAAAGTATTTAAACAATCCGTCTAAATAAGTGAGCTCAAATAGCCGTAATTATGTGGGATGCTTATTCTGCAAATCAATAGCTTTTTCCCCTTTTTACATAGAGCTGCCGCTTTATTGGCAGGGGGCGCTTCGGGCATAGAGAAAAAATGCAGGAAAAGAAAAAACTTGCTGGATTATATGGTAAAATAGAGAAAAAAATGATATTTTTCCTTGCTATCCAAATAGTCACCAACATTACAGAATGTAGTTGCATGATCCAGAGGAGGAACCATGATTATGGCTAATAGACCGGAGTTCGGAGATGATTCGCTCTGGCGCTTGGCAATCCAAAACTATTACCCCAGAATTGTCAACTACGTCTATTATTTAACTGAAGACCGGTTCCTGGCTGAAGATATTGCTCAGGAAACCTTTGCCAAAGGAATTGAAAAATTCCATCAGCTTAAAGACCCGGATAAATTTTTCCCCTGGTTGCTATCCATAGCTGTAAATACCGGTCTAAACCAGTTTAAACGGAATCAACGCACCATACCGGCATCGGGTATGGAGTTTTATATATCCAAGTTACCCCTTAATGAATCCCCGGCGGAATTATATGAAAGACAAGAAACGGCAATTCCGGTATTAAAAGCTATGCGCAAACTATCCCCTCGGGAACAACAAATAACCATTATGCGTTATTATTTAGACATGAAGGAAAAGGATATCGCATATGCTCTGGGAGTAAGTACAGGGACTGTAAAAAAACAACTCTTTCGGGCCCGTTCCAAGCTTTATAGCGATCTTCAGCAATTGTCTGCCAAGGAAGGTGATTAAAATGACCGATAATAAGCTGGATAAGTTTTTAAGCGATTCATTAAAAGCAGCAGAGATTGAAATGAATACACCTGTCAGCGAACTTGAACAAATGATTGCCGAGAGAATAACGGTAAACCGACGAATGAAAAAACAAAAGCAGCGTCGTGTGCTGCAAATTGCGGCGGCCGTAATTTTACTGCTTGGCATATCCGGAGCGCTTTTCTTTCCGGAGCCGGTTTATGCCCTAAAGAAACAACTGTTTCAAACCATACTCAATATAGGCAAAAGTATAAATGTCAGCCTGGACAGCAATGCTGAACAGCTTCAGATTCAAAACCAAATTGCCCGTGAAGTCGCCGCTATTCAGGAGGATATACCTTTTAAAGTCTTAGTTCCCCAATATATACCGCCCGGGTATACTCTTGAGAGCATTAAGCAGAATCCTGGAGATAAACAAGCCAAGATTATCATGATTTTTATTAATGATAAATCCACTATACGGTTTACCCAGACCAACGTTCCAGTTAATTACAGTGTTTCAGTAAATGTAGATACTCAGGAAGCTCAAGCTGAAAAGATAAATCTGGATAAATGCGAAGGGAATCTTATATCTTATAAGGATGGATCGGCCAGCTTAATATGGATAACAGATGATAATATTATGTGTCAAATATTTGGGGATATTAGTCCTGACCAAGCTGTAGAAATGGCTAATTCCTTCTGATATTAAAAGTAAATAGCAGCAGGGGTATTAAACGCTCCCTACTGCTATTTATTTTTTAAGAAAAAATATTTAATGAACCGTTATAGCATTGCAAACTGAAGTCTTAGTATAGTTACCGCTGCCGGCTGTTCGTGCAGTATGTACTGCTTTGCAGCGGTAAGAATAGCCTTTTGATACAGTGATTAAATCGGAACCGCTAACATAGGAACTGGCACTATTTTTGTAAATGCGGCTGGTTACATCAACCCAATCCGATCCATTCCAGCGTTGCAGATAAACTGTTACATCTAGGTAGTCAACAGTTCCATAAGTAATTGTTTCTCCGGATATACTTACTCTTCCATTCGAATTCTCAGCGATTGCACAATTCCATTGTTTAATCAAGGACGAACTTGCGCCAGGAGTTTCCTGCAGATTAATTTCAATTCCATTCTGCAGGTCAGTGCAAGCTGTTCCTTCAACCGTTGCGGGAGGACCAATTTGTTCTTCGGCAGCCGCCACACCAGGCAAACAGAACATAAAAACCAACAAAGACATTAGAGATACTAAAACACGAGCACTTTTTTTCATGGGTATACCACCTTTCAATTTAATTTAATAATAAGACCATTTGACCAAGGAAAAGGTTGACAAAAAAATTTTAAATTTTTGTCAACCTTTTTGCATGCTTATTTGTCTAGTTATAAAATGCCAAACAGGGTAAGGAGATATCGTAAAAGGGAGGTGGTGCCTATGAGGGTGATAAATACATTCGATGGTGGCCTTAAATGTTAATCAAAAAAGTGATTGAAAGTTAATATCAGGAGGTTAGAAAATGTGAATAAAGTCAGAAAAGATATAATTAAGGTTGTATGTATCATGTTATGCCTAATATTTAGTATAGTATCAACAACAGTTTCGGCATCACCTACAAAATATAATGAAGACCAGCAAATACCTGCTAAGGTAGTAGAACAACTGGTATCTGCCATGGACAGCCAGAATTATGACGCCTTGGCAAATCTCTGGACAAGACAGGAGCAGGTTGAGTTAATCAGTTTTTTTAATAATTCTGATGCAAAAGCAAATAGCGAGGGTTTTCATGCTATTAAATCTGCCAAGCTTGTTGGTCTTAAAAATATTCCTCTGAAAACTGGTATATCTTATGGTGTCGATACCACAAAATATGTAAATAATATTGAAGATGCTAACCTATTTTATATTGCTGTTGATTTAACGGTTAAAAAAGAGAGTAAATACTTCATGAACGGAATTAATTACTTGTTAGTGCTGTTGGTTCCTGAAGAAGGACAATGGAAAATTGCACTAATGCCACAAGCTCCTATATACCAACTTAACCTAAATGGGCTTGGCTTTAATGATGAGACTGAACAAAAGGCTCTCCAACGCCAAAATCATTTCGTGAAAACCGGTAAGCTTATTAATGACAATGGAAGTATAATTGAAGATCTATCTCCATCGTCTCAACAAATACGTGAGGAAAGAGGCAGTGAGGATACCATTCGTATTTTTGAAGAAGATGCTAAACTTAGCCAACTTGATGCAATAATTACAAAAGCTGATGAACATACTGTTCCATCTACCATTAAAGTATACCTTACGAAGTCTATTAACTATACTTATTATGGTAAAAATGCGCCTTTTGCTAATAGCATTGATTTTTATTATTATGTCAAAAATGTACTCCCTAAGGAATGGTATTATACCTCGAGTTGGCCTGATAAGTCTTTGCAAGCAGGGGCTATGGCCGTAAAGATGTATGGATGGTATCATGTTTACTATGCTAAGTATCCTGGACAAGGCTATGATGTTAAGGATAATACTGCCGATCAGTCATTCGAAGTTAACTCTGAAGATTCAACCAGATGTACTCCAGCAATTAATGCTGTTGGAGGTATCGGTGTAGACATTCAAAGTGGCTCATCTTATGTTTTATTTGAAGTGCACCATATAGCTGGATCAGAAGGTCCTGGCGGTCAATACAGTGGCTACATGTGGCAAAATGGAACTAAATACTGGGCTCAACAAGGCAAAGGATATACGTATATGTGCCACTATTATTGGGATAAATCGGCCAATGAGCCCATGCACTTCTTTTACTACTAAAAAATATTAAGAGCCGGAGAAACTGTCGTCTCCTGCTCTACAGGGAGCTAATTATGCAATTTAGAAAAATAATTATCCTCTTTTTATTATCCATTCTTATGAGTGGATGTAATTATTCCACGGTAAATCAGCCTTTTAAAGAAAAGCAAGTTAAGGTAAGTGAATTTTTGATACCCCATTCGCCTGATTTTAACTACACGTTGATATCTGTCGCGGATAATAATCTTTTTATTCAAGATTGCCGGATTTTCCCCAAAGGTAAGATGGGTACAACATTATATTCAACCAGTGACCTAACAGAATATAAGAAAATTGTTTCATTTCCCAATCATGCAGGACATTACTATATTAATCCCAATCATTTTAATGAAATGTTTTTTGTGTCAGGGGTCAATCCTGAGGGACTTGAAAACCTTATTTTTAGGAGCAATGATGCGGGGCGTTCCTGGCAGCAGGTTTACAGCAATACCGCAAAAAACCTTATAATAGCCACAGAGACATTGGTATATGATCCTTTCGCAAAGAATAAACTTTTTCTAATCATAAACAGCAGAGAACAAGGTATCAACATAATCCAAAGCATTGATTCAGGTGCACATTGGCGCAACATAGCGACAACGCAGGATATTATCATGGCTTATCAGATTGTAATTGATCCGCATGATTCAAATCATTTTATCGTTCCTTCCGCAAACGGTCTGTGGGAGAGTTGGGACGGAGGATTTTCATGGAAAAACATTATTGAATCGGAGACCACCAGTGCTGTTTTTAGTTCTGCAGAAAAGAATAAGGTATATTTTACTACGCGCGAATCGATAGAGGAACGCTGTATTTACGAACTGGACAATGGCAGAATAAGTAACATTAGATTGCCAGACCAGCAGACAGTATTGGCTGATTATGGTGTTTACTGTCGGGAAGATATCAAAAAAGTATTTGTTGTTACTACCTGGTATTATGAAAAAGATGCAGTGTACAAGACCGTCATTTATCAATACAGGGACGATTCCTGGCAACCATTAGCCCAATTTACAGGCCAAGGTACCATATTAAAAAAGATGTGGTTTGATGACATGCACCCAGATAATCTTTATATTCAGAGCCACCAAAAAATATATAAAATTTTTTCATAGCGCACAGGGCAGATTGTGACATAATCATCATAGAATTCATCAAAACTGAGCTGAGGAAGTTCCTCATAAGACACCTATTGAGCTTTCACTTTGCGTGTACTTCTGATGTTCTCTTCGTTCGCGATGGAGAGCGGAGCTTGCAGACAGGCATATTCTATATCAGTGGAAGATGTGGGAGGAGGGTCATGATTCTTAGTTGCCCACAGATCCAGATGTATCAATATCTTCTTGACGATAGCCAGATCTTCGATAATGGATATAATTCGCATGTGACCACTACATTTTGGGCAAAGTAATGGATCTATATGATAAATCTTTTGAATCAGACGAGCCCAGTTTCTACGAAAGGCCTTTTTGGAAATATCAGATTCAACCAACGACGGCATCTCTACATCAGTCTCGGTTTTTTTGCGCATCCCCCGCGACTTGTTGGAATAATATTCGTAATATCTAACCAGCTGTTCGCCCTTATTGGGAATATGGGTAACAAGTCTTGCCAACCAGTCAAGGGCCATAAAGCTTTCCCGAACGCCGCTATTTTTGCCTCTATAGATTACTCTAGCAATACCGTCAGGCACTTCGGATGCGGGTATATAAAGCAGTCTTTCCTGTGAGAGGGGAGCTCTAATAATATATTGAGCAAGTTTTTACGGTTATGTTTTTGCGAACATAACCGTAAGAACTGGCTGTTCAGTGACACACCCAAAGATGCCGCCGCCAGTGCTGCTGTCTACAGTATTGTCGAGACTGCAAAAGCCAACAACCTGAACATATATACATATTTGAATTATCTTCTCCTGTATATGCCGGATACGGATTACCGGAAGTACCAGGAGGCCATGGAAGATTTGATGCCCTGGTCGGAACGGGTTAAGCAGGAATGCGGCAAATAATGAAATTACCTACCGGACAGATTCATTATAGTCTGCCCGGTTTTGTTTTTAAAGGCACCTTTTTATTAAGCGCTTACCTTTTAAACCAATAATATTGAAATATTTTAAGATTTAACTTATGAAATCAAGCCTGATTGGCAATTATATCTATAAAGCTAACAGGCTTTATGTTATTCTAGGGTCAAGATCTGACCAGATCTAATATGATAAGGGAGGCAAAAATTATGGATATGTTTGAAAAGTTTATAAATCTTGGTGTGGGTGCTTTCAGCATCACCAAAGAAAAGGCAGAAAAAATAATCGATGAAATGGTTGAACGCGGTGAAATCAATCGTGAAGAGGCTAAAAAAACATTGGAGGATGTTATTAAAAAAGGGGAAGAACAAAGAGATCAATTCCGCACCTATATCCGCGAAGAGGTGGATAAATGTAAAGGCGAGCACGTTTCCTCTTACAAGTCAAAAATAGAAGATTTGGAAGCACGCATCAAGGAATTGGAAGATAAACTGAATCAGCAGACGGAAAATTAATTATTTATTGTGGCAGAGGAGTCAGCGATTGTTTTTAAAAAACGGTATTACCCATTTAGAGCACTTAAACCGATACAAAGAGGTAGCCAATATTTTTATCAAGCATGGTTTTGGTTTTCTTTTTGATCGGGTAAGTCTGAATAATATATTTGGCTTTTTTAAATCACGGGCGCGTAATCAGGATAATGATGTGTTTACGCGTCCGCAGCGTTTTAGAATGGCTCTGGAAGAATCAGGACCTACTTATATTAAAATCGGCCAATTGTTAAGCACCAGACCTGATCTGCTGGGCAAAAGCTATATAGAAGAACTGGGAAAATTACAGGACCAGGTTCCGCCGATTTCCAGTACCGAAGTAATTCGGGTATTAATGCACAATGGACTTGACCCGGAACGGGATTTTAAACATTTTTATCCTGTACCCATAGCGGCCGCTTCTATTGCCCAGGTCCATTCTGCCTGTCTGCATGATGGCCAGAAGGTGGTCGTGAAGATCCAGCGTCCGGGCATAAAGAAAATTATTCATACTGATCTCGCCATTCTTGCCGATTTAAGCCGGCTGCTTGAAAAGCGTACGGAGTGGGGGCGTTTCTATCATATAAGCGAGATCGTGGAAGAACTTGGACGGGCGATTAAAAGCGAGCTTGATTTTATGAATGAAGGTCGTAATGCAGAAATATTTGCAGAAAACTTCCGGCGCGAAGGCAATGTTATAATTCCGCGTATATATTGGGATTACAGTTCCGAAAATATTCTGGTAATGGAACATGTAGCTGGAATTAAAATCATTGATTTTGCCAATCTGAAAAAATCCAATATGAATAATAAACTAATTGCGGAAAGATTGCTCAAAGCCCTGTTTTTGCAAATATTTATCCATGGGTTCTTTCATGCTGATCCCCATCCCGGCAATATTGCCATATCCGCGGAACAGAAAATTATATTTTATGATTTTGGTCAGGTGGGTTCAATTGACCATGTTTTAAAAGAAAAATGTGTTGATTTGATTATCTCCATGATGCGATATGACGTCAGCGGTGTAACCGATGCGTTACTATCGATTGCCATCGGTAGTCAGGGGGTAAACCGTGCCGACCTGATTCGCGATATAGCCCGACTGGAGCAGAAGTATTATGGGCTTCCTATGGCGCAGATTAAATTGGGTGAGTCTTTGAGTGAACTATTGGAAATATCTACACGTTATCAGGTGCGTATTCCGCCGGAATTATCTTTGCTGGCCAAAATGCTGATGACCGTGGAGAGTATAATCGTTCAGCTGGATCCGACGCTAAGCATCGTTGACATCGCTGAACCTTACGGAAGAAGACTGATGATGCGGCGTTATTCTCCGCGACAGCTATCCAAAAAATCTTTGGATGTGGCTTTGGATTATGCACGTCTGGTGCAAAAGATGCCTCATCAAACTGATAATCTTATGCGCTTGCTTAATGAAGGTGAATTTTCAGTAAAAATGGAGCATTTAAATCTGAAACCAATAGCTTCCAGAATTGAAATGTTATCTAATCGCCTTTCGGTAGCAATTATTCTGGCCGCAATCATAATTGGTTCAGCGCTGGCCATGGATCGCAGCGGAACCAATTTAATAAATCGCATACCGCTGGTTGAAATTGGTTTTTCAATAGCAGTTATTCTTGGTCTTTCCTTGACTTATTCAATTTTAAAAAGCGGCAGATATTAAATCATTAATCACAGTTTACAGGCAAATTTATTCAGCAGACTATCCAATGTTTTTTGAAATTGAATGATTTTTAAGCGTTCACTTTCATTGCTGAAATTATGTTGTTCCAGTTCATGTTGGGCAATCAGCAGAGCATTGATAATTTTATCCTGCAAAGTCATGGTAGGAGATTTGAAATATTCGTCCACGCGATAAAATACTTTTTTCTCTTCCCAGCTCAACTGATCGGTTATTACCATAAAATCACCGCCTTAAAATCTTTAAATAAATTCTATGCACTGGTAGTTATAATTAGTTCGGGAAATTATTGTAGTTTAGCGAAGATATGGTTCTTGACTGGCCTTAACGGTGATGATAAAATACTTGCTAATCGAATATAAATGAAATTGATGATCAGAATAACCATTGTTTGATTTGATTAACAGAGAGCCGGATCAGCTGCAAACCGGTATCAAATTAGCAATGCAAGCCACCTGTGAGTGCCGGTGAACTATTGTGCCAATACTAAGCCGGACGGAATCCAACCGTTATTGGAATAAAGCCGGGCTATAGCCAATCAGGGTGGTACCGCGGGAAATAACTCTCGTCCCTACTTTAGGGAAGGGAGTTTTGTTTTTCTTTAATAAAAACTAAATGGAGGTAATGGGATGGATATTGAAAAAAGAGTTCTGGAAATGCTTGAGAATGATGCCCGCTTAAGCGCCAAAACAATTGCCATGATGCTTGATGCAGATGAAAAAGTCATCGTAGATACGATTGCCCGACTGGAAAGAGAAAAAACCATATTAGGCTACCGCGCCCTTGTCAACTGGGAAAATACTGACTGGGAAGGGGTAACGGCCATGATTGAAGTCAAGGTCAGCCCGGAACGGGAAGTGGGATTCAACAGTATTGCCGAAAGAATATACCGTTTCCCGGAAGTGCGTTCCGTCTACCTGATGAGCGGCGGTTTTGATCTGACGGTTATCGTGGAAGGGGATAGCCTCAAGGATGTGGCCAACTTTGTTACCCATAAGCTGTCACCGCTTGACAAGGTGCAAAGTACGGTCAGTCATTTTATTCTCAAACGCTATAAAGAAGACCATGTTATTTTTGATGCCAACGATGAAGACAAGAGGCTGGTGGTCAGTCCATGAACAGTATGCAGAATTATATTTCAGATACGGTACAATCACTTAAGCCATCAGGCATCCGAAAGTTTTTCGACCTGGTTTCGCAGACCGAAGGCGTCATATCCTTAGGAGTAGGGGAACCGGATTTTGTAACTCCCTGGCATATCCGCGAGGCCTGCCTGTATTCGCTGGAAAATGGCTATACCATGTATACCTCCAATTTAGGGCTGCCGGAACTTAGAGCAGAAATAGCCCAATATGAACAGCAGGCCATTGGCGTAGAATATTCGCCGCAGAATCAAATTCTGGTCACGGTAGGAGTCAGTGAAGCGATTGATATTGCCCTGCGGGCGCTGCTGGAACAGGGTGACGAAGTATTAATTCCTGAACCTTGTTATGTCAGTTATGCTCCGGGGGTACTCCTTGCCTATGGGAAGCCGGTTGCTCTGGCCAGTAGCGAAGAGGATCAGTACCGACTGCGTCCGCAGGAACTGGCCGCCAAAATAACTCCCCGTACCAAGGTTCTGATTCTGGCTTATCCCAATAACCCCACCGGAGCTATAATGGAAAAAGAAGACCTGGAAGCTCTGACAGATATAATTATAAAAAATGATCTAATTGTTATTTCCGATGAAATTTATGCTGAATTATCCTATAATACCAGGCATTATTCCATTGCGGCATTACCCGGCATGTACGATCGTACCATTGTAATGAATGGTTTTTCCAAAGCGTATGCCATGACCGGCTGGAGAATCGGTTATGCCTGCGGACACCGAGATTTGATTGCAGCTATGACCAAGATTCATCAGTATACTATAATGTGCGCTCCGATTATGGCCCAGAAGGCTGCCATCGAAGCCCTACGGCATGGCGAAACGGAGATGCATAAAATGGTGGCCGATTATAACTACCGGCGCAAGCTGATGTATAACGGGCTAAATGAAATCGGCTTGACTTGTTTTGAACCGCAGGGAGCGTTTTATTGTTTCCCTTCGATCAGGAATACAGCCTTAAACAGTGAAGAATTCAGCGAGAAATTGCTTTTCGAAGAAAAGGTTGCGGTTGTTCCCGGCAATGCTTTCGGCGTCAGCGGCGAAGGCCATATCCGCTGTTGCTATGCCGCCAGTGTCAAAAATATTGAGATGGCATTGAAGAGAATGCAAGCATTTGTAAATCGACATAGTAAAGCATAATTGCCATTAACATGCAAAAATATTTAAATAATAATCGAATACTATTTGATTTAATAAGAATAATACGATAAATAACTAAAGGAATTGCACTTATCGGGTAGAACCTCCTTAGTATTGAGATAAAGGAGGTTTTGCTATGTTTGGTGATCTTTCTTCGGACGATGTCGAACTCCTTAATGCTTATGGTGTACTCGGGCATTCAGCCAAAAAGGATATGCATGATTATTTGTGTTATTTGCTGAACAAGCAGTATAAAAAGGAATTGATGGCAGCAATATTCAATAACCAATTAATTCACAGCTTATTGCATAGTCTGCTGCACACGGCTGAGCGGGAAGATTTTGATATAGACCAGATCGAAAAAAGAATACGGCAATTTAAAGAGATTTATTTTGGGATATTTGAACATGTCTACAACAAGTATGCAGAGCTGATAACCGATTTAGACAGCTATGAAATGGTTAAAGATTTTGGGCTAAATAGTGTTGAACATATATTACGGGCTTGTTTTTCAGGTAACCACGGTGTGATTCGATTTGAAATCATTGAACTATGTGAGAATTTTAATAAATTGGCCAGAAAAAAAGACGCAAGGAAAATAATTGCAGTATAATAAGTAGTAATATACATAATTGGGGGAAAAAAATATGAAGATAAAATTCCTGGGTGCCGCCCGGACAGTAACAGGCTCCATGCATGTTCTGGAATGCGGGGGGCACCGTTTTGCTTTGGATTGCGGTTTATTCCAAGGGAGTAAAGAGATTAAAGAAAGAAACTACCAGGATTTTAAAGTAGATCCGAAAGCACTTGAATTTATTATCCTTTCTCATGCCCATATCGATCATTCCGGTCTAATACCCAAGCTATGCAAATTGGGATTCAAAGGGCCTATATACTGCAGTTTTGCTACTGCTGAACTGGCCCGTATCATGCTGCCGGACTCCGCCTATATTCAGGAAGCTGAAGTGGAAAGGAAAAATCGTAAACTTAAACGAGCCGGCAAAATAACGATTGAACCAATTTATACAGTTGATGATGCTATGAATAGCCTGTCTCAATTCCGTTCGGTCAATTATGACGAACTGATAAAGCTGACCGATGGAATCGAAATGCGCTTGCGTGATGCGGGACATATTCTGGGTTCTTCCATTGTGGAATTATGGCTGGAGGAAGACGGTAAAAAAAATAAAATTGTCTA
>JAAYCZ010000316.1 GCA_012729495.1 Syntrophomonadaceae bacterium
ATCGTCGCTCATTACCTCCTTATTCATATTGATTACCATACAAAATTACAGTCGCCCCATATGTAATAAATTATTGTTATCACTGACAGGAAAAAACCTAGGCCACTGAAAAAGTCTTTTAAATGTGTCATACCAAGCGTCGGCGAAGCGACGATGGCACGTAAATAAATCTGATGGATATAAGTTATAGCTATCCTATCCAGAAGTTTCCTCAATATATTCCATAATCTAAAATTTTCTTCGACATTATTAAAATACCTCTATAATAATTCGGAAACAATAAAATATTTTTTAGGGTACCTTAATAAAATTTTAAGGAAGCACAGGGACGGTTCTTTTGCTTCATGTTTCTTCCTATGATTTAAAAATAAGGTTGGCAGATATGCTAGAATCCTAGCACTTCATTTTTTTCTGGCTATTCTAGACATATTATCCGTTCCCATATTTATTAATTAATTGGAAGCAGGAGAACCGTCCCCCTGCTTCGGTCTGATTTGCAGCTGTCGGCCATCGGTTAGGATTATCACTGCTCCATTTTGATCGGTGCGCAGGATTTTTGTATTTGCCTGTTTCAACATGGACAGGATAGCCGGGTTGGGATGCCCGAAGAGATTGTTGCTGCCAACTGAGATGATTGCATAACGGGCATTAAGCCGATCGTAAAATTCAGGCACTAGTGAGCCTTTGCTGCCATGGTGGGGGACTTTAACAACCGTGGTGGCAGTTATAAATCCTTGGTCCAACAGCGACTGCATGGCCTCTTTTTCAATATCTCCGGTCAACAGCAGGGAAAATTTTTGATAGCTTATCCGCAAAACTACGGATTGATTATTGCAATTATTTTGCTTATAGGCATCTCCCCCAGGATGCAATATCTTAATGCTTACTCCTTCTTCAAGTTTTATTTCCTGTCCTGCAGACAGACCATGCCAGGGAATTTTTCGGCGCTGTGCGGTTTGTTTTAAAGGCCGGTATTCTTCGGCATCCAGTAGATTTTGCGGTACGGCGATCAAGCCAACCGGGGTTTCTTTGGCCACGCTTTCCAATCCTTGCAAATGGTCGTTATCAGGGTGACTGTTTATGATCATACGCAATGAGCGGATTCCGCGCCGGTGCAGATAGGGCAATACTGTGGTGTCTCCTACATCATAAAAATTGCTGCCGCCCCCGTCGAGCAAGATGAACTTTCCCTGCGGCGTCTTGATGAGAATCGCATCACCCTGGCCAACGTCGATAAAATCAACTTCCAACATCCCGCGATTATAAAATCCGGCCGGAATGAGCAGCACTACGATAAAGAGCAGCATAACTCCCGCCGCTGGGTATACTAATTGGCGATACGGGCGGGGGCCCAGGGCATAAACGCCGGCAACAATCCCTGCATAATACAGGACAATCAAAATTACACCCGGAGTTGCCACCCAGATATAGCCACCCGGCAGATACTGCACCCAGTTCACAATGAAGAGAATCACTTCCGTGCAAAAGCCGGCCGGGTAAAGGAACAAGGTGGCCAGAAATGGTATAAATGGAGCCAGAAACAGAGCAATAAAGCCGATTATTACCGCTGCCCCGGAAATATAGGAAACCAGTATATTGGTTATGATGGAAACGGGAGTCAGGATGTTGAAATAGTAAGCTATCATAGGCAATACCGCCAATTCAGCTGCCAAAGGCAGCCAGATCAGGTCCCATATCCAGCCTTTATAAGGAAAAACTTCCCGCAGGCGCGGAAAGATAAAGATCAATCCCCAGGTCGCAAGAAAGGTCAATTGAAATGAAATCGTAAACAGGGCGGCCGGATCTATTAACAAATTAAAGACTCCGGCTATCGCCAGCGCATTCATCATATCATTTTTTCGTCCGAAATAATAAGCGGCCAAGCCCAAAATCCCCATAAATATTGAGCGTATCACGCAGACCGGCCAGGCAATCATAGTGCCGTAAAGCAGCAATACGGCCGTCCCGACGAGGAATCGTTTTCCCTTTGACAAGCCCAGCAGGGAAACAATCCACCCTACCAACAGGAGCAAAAAGCCTACGTGCAGGCCGGACACGGAAAATAGATGGATGATGCCGGTCTTCTGAAAGGTTTTGTACTGATCTTCGTCAATTCCCTCCCGGGTACCCAAAAGCATACCCAGCAAAATGGCAGCTTCATGCGGGGGGAGATTTTCTTTGGCTAATGTCTCCCCCCGCGCCCGGAATTCGTCCAGCCATTTCAAAGCTCCCTGGTTACGGGCTGTAACCTGCAAATCGCTGCTGTTCTTTATACTCAGGTTGTAGTAAATGCCGTTGTGGGAAAGATAGAGGGGATAGTCGAATTCCCCGGGGTTGCCGGGACGACGAGGAGGCTTTAAAACACCGTTCAGGGCCACACAATCACCGCGGGAAAGATCTACTTCAAAATAGCAAACCACACGGATTTTTTTCTCCCAACGGGAGTTTCGATCGGCTTTGATGATAAAGGTAGTTTTTTCTTGCTCTACTGTCGGGAAGTCCTGTACCCGGCCAGAACAGCTGAATCCCTGCACGTCAGGAAGTGAAGCGGGCATATCCGGGATTCGCAGCTGCGCATAGATAAACCCTGCAAGCAACAACAACATACAGATAAAAAAGTGCCCGCTGTATCGTTTACATATGACTGCGCTCCCTAAAAGCAGCGTCATCAAACATATAGCGATGACCCCAAGCTCATAATAGGCCAAAATAATTCCCGCTGCCATACTGAAAAAAGCAAGCGGCCATAACTTGTTCATGAATAACGCCTACCTGACCGAAATCAGATCTTTGATATCTGCATATTTTTTATCGCCAATACCGCTGACGTTTTTTATATCTTCAATTTTACCAAAACCGCCGTTGCTTTCCCGATAATCCACGATCCGCCGGGCAATGGCTGGACCGACTCCGGGCAGACGTTCATCGAGTTCCTGCGTAGTGGCAGTATTTATATTTACCAAACCTCCGGCAGCTGAAGTTTGATTATTAGCTGGCAAAACAGGCATTACGCTGCTTAATTGAGTACCTTGTTCCAATGCCTGCAGTGCTATCTCCGCTTCGGACAGCAGGATGATGGTCTCACCGTCCTGGAGCTTACGGGCAGGCTGGGCACAGTCGAGCGCCGCCCCAGGAAGTATACCGGCCAGCTTTAATGCGTCATAAACCCGGGCTCCGGCTTTCAGTTTATAAAGACCGGGCTTCTCGACCTCACCGCAAACATATACCTGCAATTCTTCTCCGGCAGCAGTCTGCGGCTCAGCCAAACCAGTTTCTATAGTAAGCGGCTCCCCAACTATATCGGCTTGTTTCATTTCTCCATACTTGGTACCGGTGAAAAACACGATCAATGCGATTAAGAGCAAGGCGGCCAACAGATAGCGACGGTCAAGATTTAACATGAATCGCCACCTCCTGTTTACTTTTTCTTTACATACTACCCAATTCCTTCTTTTATTGGTATATAAATATTACTATTTGCAAATTTCCCCTTTATGCTGTTTGGCCGGGTGAATCCATAGTTTTTAATTCAGCTTTGGGAAATAAACGCATCAGCAATTTACTTAATCGAAACCCGCCCTTTAAGTAAACATTCAATGTGTAGGCGTTCTTCATCTGTTAGATGTTTATTCTTAGGCATTATACACACTCCTGATCGTCCCGCAAGGCAATAAAATAATACCTCATACGGGACAAGCAGAAGAAGTTTTTATTGCAAGATTAAATGTACCTCTAATTTGTAAGATTAAACGAAACCTTTTTCTCCCGGCAGGGTTGCATTTACTTTGTCTATTGAGGAGAAAGAGAATCCGCATTAATTAACAACTTAAGCGGTTGACTTTGCCCGGAAACTATTTTATAATTGCAAATGTCAATTGAACATCGAGTCGATGATCCGGAGTAGTA
>JAAYCZ010000317.1 GCA_012729495.1 Syntrophomonadaceae bacterium
CACCTGGGGGTTGTGCCTGCCATTATTGCCACCCTGATTTTCGCCATGCCTCCGGTCATTCGTCTTACCGACCTGGGGATTAAAAGCGTACCGACGGAATTAGAGGAATTAGGCAAATCTTTCGGGTCAACCTTCTGGCAGATGCTGATAAAAATTGAGCTCCCGGTGGCACGCCCGACCATCATGGCAGGCATTAATCAGTGCATTATGCTCTCCCTGTCCATGGTTGTCATCGCCGCCATGATCGGAGCCAAAGGATTAGGAGGTGAGGTATGGCGTGCGATTCAGCGGTTGGACAGCGGCAATGGTTTTGAAGCCGGTTTGGCTCTGGTCATTATCGCAATCGTTTTGGATCGTATTACGCAAAGTTTCGGAAGTAAAGAGTATAAATAAGAAGGGGGTTATTCTATGTGGTTAAAAAAACATAGAGGAAAAATTTCATTGGTGCTGCTCACCGCATTCATAAGTCTTTTTGTCATCGGCTGCGGCGGTCAGGCCGGCACCGGAAACAATAAAGACAATACCAAAAAAGAACCCGTGCGGGTACTTTATGTTGAATGGGCTTGTGCTACGGCGACGTCATACGTGATCGCCGACATTGTAGAAAATGAACTCGGTTATCCGGTTGAACTGACTCCGGTATCAGCCGCAGTGATGTATGAAGGTTTGGCTAACGGAGATGGTGACGGCCTCTTCTGTTGTTGGCTGCCTTTGACCCATAAGGATTATATGGAAAAATTGGGTGCCCGGCTGGATAACCTGGGGCCGAATCTAAATGGAGCCAAACTGGCACTGGTAGTTCCTGATTATGTAGATATTGATTCAATTGAAGAAATGAATGATGTCAAGGATAAATTTAAAGGCGAAATCATTGGTATCGATCCTGGTGCAGGCATTATGCGCTGTGCCGATCAGGCCATTAAAGACTATAATCTCAACTACCAGCTCATTGAAGGCAGCGATGCAACCATGGTGGCCGCTTTGAAAAGTGCGATCGACAAACAGGAATGGGTGGTCGTAACTGGTTGGATCCCCCACTGGAAATTTGCCCGTTGGGATCTCAAAACTCTGGAAGATCCCAAAAAGTCCTTTGGTGAAGAAGAAACCATCAATACGATTGTACGGCAAGGTCTGAAGGAAGATAGGCCCGATGTTTACGCATTATTTGATAATTTTGCCTGGACCAGCGACGATCTGAGCCGGGCTATGATTCTGGCTGAAGAAAATGGTGGTGACAGTAAAAAGGCCGCCCGTCAATGGGTGGAAGAAAACCAGGATTTAGTCAAAACCTGGCTGCCCACAACGAAGTAATTTATTCTAGCCCGCTATAAATAAGCGAGTCAGGGGTAATCTGATATGCTCCCCTTTTTAACTGCTACCTGGCAGGGCATATTTTAGTTTAACCCTGACTTGCTTTCTTTCTGCCTCACCCGGTTATCTTTTTATGGTAAAATTTTATATGTAGATTACACACCTGAGAGTTTTGCATAATTCAAAATATCATGTAATAATGTCACCCTGAAGACAGCGAACCTACCTTAATCGTGACCGTCAGGTCATATATGTTGTCCCCGTAGGGGGAGTCCCGAAAGTGCCATAGATCCTTCGCTAACGCTCAAGATGACATTTAAAAGTTTCATCCATAATTGAAAAAAGTTAATTATGCAAAATCCCCACCTAGTAAATCAAAGCGGCAAATTTTGCCCTATAAACGGGCCCTGGAGCCCAAGCTGAATTGCACTTATAGACAGCCGGATTATTTAAAACGAAGCAATATATTTAGCAACAGGAGGTAATATATAATGAAAGAAACAGAAGACAAAGGTTATCGCCAGATACAGGATCTTAATAATGATGATCTGGCCCGACTAATCCTTAATATGTCCCAACGTATGGCCATTCACAGTACCCTCTGGTTCAGAGAAACTGAACATCAGCTGGGGATGAAGCGTGCCCTCGACATGCTGGAAGAAGTTAACGCTAAATATAACCGGCTGGAAATGGAACGGCTGGGCAAAGTTCTGGGGTTTGAAGTCACTGACGGTATCCCCCGTCCCCTGCTCGATATGCCGGTAGAAAAGCTGGCCGAACTGGCCGGGGAAATGGGCAAGAACTGGCTGGCCATGGATGGCATCTGGTTTCAAGCCATCGAAAACACATACGGCATGAACGACGCCAAACGCTGCAACGATTCCTGCTGGAACCGTTTTTCCCAAGTGGAAGGGCGCATGATCAAAAGTTTCCTGGGCTTGCCGGAAAGAGCCGGGCTGGAAGGATTAAAAAGAGCCCTGGCCTTCAGAATGTATGCCCGCTTAAACAAGCAGTCCATCATAGACGAAAGCCCCAACAGCATTGTCTTTCAAATGAATGACTGCCGGGTGCAGTCAGCCCGGAAACGCAAGGGACTGGCTGATTACCCCTGCAAATCAGCCGGTCTGGTTGAATACAGCCGCTTTGCCTGGGAAATAGATGATCGTATCCATACTGAATGTGTCGGCTGCCCGCCGGATGAACATCCTGAAGATTGGTTCTGCGCCTGGCGCTTTACTCTCTCGGAATAAACCTTACACAAACAAGCACCCAAAC
>JAAYCZ010000318.1 GCA_012729495.1 Syntrophomonadaceae bacterium
CATAGATCAAGTCATCCTTGGCAGCAAAATGATAGAACAAAGTCCCTTTGCTGATCCCGGCTGCACTGGCAATGTCTGCCAGACTGGTGCCTTTAACACCGCGTTCCTTGACCAGAGCGGTGGCAACATCAATAATTTTTTGACGATTATTAAGCTGTTCGTTGCTGTTTGCGGGGGGCATTTTATCGTACTCCTTGAAACGGTCAGCCGACCGACTGTTTTATTGATTATATGCGCCATTGCCTTGGCTGTCAAATCGATTACGATTAACAGGCACGGATTTTCAGCGGTATGAGAGCGGGTCGGTTTTCATATGGTTTATTAAAACCGATTTGCTTTGAAAAAAGCATGTTTGCAAGTATACATACTGCTAAATGGTTCAAATAAGGTATAATAGACAGATATGGTTAAAACATGGAGATCAGCATATCTTGGCCGGAACCGGCTTGGTTTAATAAACAGGGAGTGATGATAATGAAAACGTTTAAAAAGATATTAATTGCCAATCGCGGAGAAATAGCTATCCGTATAATCAGGGCCTGTCATGAACTGGGCATCAGAACTGTATCGGTTTATTCCAAGGAAGATAAATTAGCCTTGTTCAGAACCAAATCTGATGAATCCTATTTGATTGGCAACAATAAAGGTCCCGTTGAAGCCTATCTGGCGATCGAGGAAATTATAAACCTGGCCATAAAAAAAGGGGTAGACGCAATTCATCCCGGTTACGGATTCTTAGCCGAAAATCCGGAGTTTGCTCAGAAATGCATTGAATCAGGCATAGAATTCATTGGCCCGACTCCGCAAATGATGGATCAATTAGGGGACAAGATAAAATCAAAATTGATTGCTCAGAAAATTGGCGTTCCTACCATTCCTGGGATTGAAAAGCCGATTAAATCAGATAAAGAAGCCATTCGGTTTGCCAAAAAATGTGGCTATCCGATTATGTTAAAAGCATCTGCAGGCGGCGGCGGAAGAGGTATGCGAATTGTCAGGACGGAAGCAGATTTATTGCGGGAGTTCCATAGTGCCCAGAATGAAGCCCAAAAAGCTTTTGGCAGTGATGATATTTTCATCGAGAAATATTTGGAGAACCCCAAACACATTGAAGTCCAGATATTGGGCGACAAATATGGCAATGTAGTGCACCTGTTTGAGAGAGATTGCTCCATCCAAAGGCGGCATCAAAAGGTGATTGAATTTACACCGGCGATTGCCATCTCAGAGGAACAACGTCAGGCAATCTGCCATGATGCGATAAAGATTGCCCAGTCAGTCCATTATCGAAGTGCCGGAACGGTTGAATTTTTGGTGGACAATGCCGGCCAGCATTATTTTATTGAAATGAATCCCCGTATTCAGGTAGAACATACTGTAACGGAGATGGTTACCGGGATCGATATTGTACAGAGTCAAATCCTGATTGCTGAAGGACATCGACTCGATGGCAAGGAAATCGGGATTAGCAGTCAAGCGGATGTGCAGCTGCGGGGTTATGCCATACAATGCCGGGTAACCACAGAAGATCCGACTAACAGTTTTGCGCCGGATACCGGAAAAATTGACGTCTATCGTACCGGATCAGGTTTTGGCATCCGGCTGGACGGCGGCAATGGCTATACCGGATCAATCATCAGTCCTTATTATGACAGCCTGCTGGTAAAGATTATTGCTCATTCCAGAACGTTTGAAGATACCATAAAAAAAGCCCAACGCTCTATTCGAGAGACAGTGATCAGCGGGGTAAAAACCAATGAGGCCTTTTTGCTCAATGTACTTTCCCATCCCAAGTTTGTCAGGGGCGAATGTGATACCGGTTTTATTGATGCCACTCCGGAGCTTTTTGATATTGCGCCCAAAGCCGATCAAGAGGCAGTCATCCTGAATTACATTGCGGAAAAGGTTGTCAACGAAGGCAAGGGAATCAGGAAAGATTATGATGTGCCCAGAGTGCCTAAGTTTGACAGCGCTGAAACCCTGACCGGCAGCAAACTTATTTTGGATACCCAGGGTCCCAAGGGAGTGGTTGATTGGGTAAAAGCGCAAAATCAATTGCTGCTGACCGATACGACCATGCGTGATGCTCATCAATCCTTGATGGCCACCCGGGTGAGAACCGTTGATATGCTGCGTATCGCAGAAGCGACCGCCCATCTGGGCAAAGATTTGTTTTCGCTGGAAATGTGGGGTGGGGCAACCTTTGATGTTGCCTATCGCTTTTTGAAAGAAAGCCCCTGGGACAGACTGATTGAGCTGCGCCAGAAAATCCCCAACGTTATGTTTCAGATGTTGTTCAGAGGTTCCAATGCAGTTGGCTACACCAATTATCCGGATAATGTAGTTCGGGAGTTCGTACGTGAATCAGCCAGTGCCGGAATTGATATTTTCCGGATTTTTGATTCCTTAAACTGGCTGAAAGGAATGGAAATTGCCATCGATGAAACCTTGAGGAGCGGCAAGATTGCGGAAGCCTGCATCTGTTATACCGGGGATATTCTGGATGAGAGCAGAGATAAGTATTCTCTGCGCTATTATGTGGAAACGGCCAAGGAAATAGAAAAGATGGGCGCGCATATGCTGGGTATCAAGGATATGTCGGGTTTGCTGAAGCCCTATGCGGCAGAAAGGCTGATTCGCGCCTTGAAAGATGAGATTTCCATACCGATTCATCTGCACACCCATGATACCAGCGGCAATGGTGTGGCAACCATATTAATGGCTGCTGAAGCCGGCGTGGATATTGTTGACACAGCTTTCAACAGCATGTCCGGGCTGACCAGTCAACCAGCCTTGAATTCAGTTGTGGCAGCCCTGGAAAATACCAGCCGGGCTACTGGCATCAATCTGGATGATGTTCAGGAAATTGCTGATTACTGGAATGATATACGGCCCATCTACAGCCAATTTGAATCAGGGTTGCGTTCCGGTACGGCTGAAGTATATAAATATGAGATTCCCGGCGGCCAGTATTCCAATTTGAAACCGCAGGTTGAAAGTTTCGGGCTTGCCCACAAGTTCAAAGAAGTGAAGGAAATGTATAAAACGGTCAATGAAATGATGGGCGATATCGTCAAGGTGACACCTTCCTCCAAAATGGTGGGAGATATGGCCATTTTTATGGTCAAGAATGATTTAACCCCGGAGAGTATTTTCGATAAGGGCAAAGATCTGGCCTATCCTGATTCGGTTGTAGCCTACTTTGAAGGAATGATGGGGCAGCCGGTGGGTGGCTTCCCGCAGGAATTGCAAAAGGTTGTTTTGAAAGGCACGGAAGCAATTGTTTGCCGGCCGGGGGAATTGTTGGAGCCGGTCGATTTTGATGAAATCAGCCGATATATTGAAGAAAAGCATTATTTCAAACCAAATCGCAAAGCCATTTTAAGCTATGCCCTGTATCCCAAAGTGCTGGAGGAATACATCGAATTCAAAAAGCAATATGGGGATTTAAGCCGTATGAACAGCCCGGTGTTTTTTAACGGGATCAGTGAAGGAGAGGTATGCGAAGTCGAAGTGGAGGAAGGCAAGACCTTTATCGTAAAACTGGTCGGGATCGGGAAAGTGGATAAGGAAGGCTATCGGAAAATAGATTTTGAAGTAAATGGCAATCAAAGAGAGATCACAATTCTGGACAAATCCTATCAAAAAGGAGAAGTGCTGATTTCTACTTTGATGGCAGATCAGAACAACAAAAATGAAATTGGGGCCAGTATTCCAGGTACGGTGAGCAAGATCCTGGTCAAAGAAGGGGACGAAGTGAAAACCGGTCAAAGCTTGATTGTACTGGAAGCCATGAAAATGGAAGCTCAAATCATCGCACCGGTCAATGGCAAAGTAAAAATAGTGGCGGTCAGCGAAGGACAGCATGTTAAAAATGGCGAGTTGTTGTTAATAATCGAGTAAACGCAGCTGCAAAAAATAAAGGACGACCATCAGGCAATGAAGCCAGGTGGTCGTCCTTTTCTTTGTTTACAGGATCAACTGGTCAATAATATGAGACAGATTTTCATATTCCGGTTTGCTTACCTGCTCATTAGCACCGACCGATACGCCTTTATGCCGTAAATCATCTGTAATCAAGGAGGAAAAAATAACCACCGGCAGTTTGTTTAAGATGGGATGCTGCTTGATGGTTTTGGTCAGATAATGACCGTCCATTTGAGGCATCTCAATATCCGTAATCAGGATATTGACAACATCAGAGAATTTTTCCCCCTGTTCTTCTGCGACCTTAAGCAGGTACTCCAAGGCTTGCTTGCCATCGGAGAAAAAACTGAGATGAGGATAACCGATTTTGGGCAGGTAATCCTGCAGTAATTTTCGCAGCATGGGA
>JAAYCZ010000384.1 GCA_012729495.1 Syntrophomonadaceae bacterium
CCATGGGGCGGCGCAAAGTGGGCGATCTTCTACCCAACGTAGGCCGGCGCGTCTATCCGGTGGGCCGCCTCGATGCCGACAGCCGCGGCCTGGTGCTGCTGACAAACGATGGCGAATTGACCGACCTGCTGACGCATCCCAGCCACCAGGTCTCAAAAACATATGAAGTCGAAGTTGACGGCCTGCTGTCGGCCGACGAGGCCCAGAAACTGGTGGCCGGCGTCTGGCTGAGCGAGGGGCGAACCTCGCCGGCTCGCGTCAAGGTGCTGCGGCGCGCGGGCAACCGCACTTTGCTCGAAATCACGCTCCGCGAGGGGCGCAACCGACAGGTCCGCCGCATGCTGGCCCGCCTGGGCCACAAGGTCCGCAGCCTGACTCGGACGCGCCTGGGCAGCATTTCAATTCGCGGGCTTGGCGTCGGCAAATTCCGCCAACTGACCGACGACGAGGTCGAAAGTCTGCGACGGGCGGCATCGGCAAAGCCGGAAAAGTCCGAAAAGCCGCATCCCAAAAAACGCCGCTCATCCGCCAAAAGCCGTCCGCCTGCCGCTCAGGGCGATAAAAAACCTCGTGCCGCAAAACGTAAAACGCCGCCTGATGAAGCTCGTGGCGGTGACGAATTTGACGTTACGCTGTAGAGAATCCGTGTCGCAGCCGTCGGCGGTGACGCTTGCCGCCGCCGATACTGGACTGAAAGGAGCCGCTGTCGTGAATCAGACGCAAATTGATGCCGCACGCAAAGGACAGATTACCGAAGCAATGAAAGCCGTTGCCCAAGCCGAAAGCATGGATGTCGAACTGTTGCGCTCGCGCATCGCCGAAGGCGTTATCTGCCTGCCGGCCAACATCAACCGCCGCGCCACAAGTTACTGCGCCATCGGCCACGGGCTGCGCACCAAGGTCAATGCCAATATCGGTTCCAGCATGGACAACGCCTCAATTGAGCACGAACTGGCCAAGCTGAAAGCCGCCGTCGATGCCGGGGCCGACGCCGTCATGGATCTTTCAACCGGCGGCGATCTGCGGGCCATCAGGCAGAAGGTCATCGAGTCCTCGACCATCAGCGTCGGCAGCGTCCCCATCTACGAAGCCGCAAGCCGATCCGCCCGCCGGTATGGCAACGTCACAAAAATGTCAGCCGACGAAATGTTCGACGGCGTATTCATGCACTGCAAAGACGGCGTTGATTTCGCCACCGTGCATTGCGGCGTTACGCGGCAGGTTGTCGATTGTCTGCGCAAGCGGCCGCGAGTTTGCGACATCGTCAGCCGCGGCGGAACGTTTATGGAAGCTTGGATGGACGTTAACGACCGCGAAAATCCGTTCTACGAACGATTCGACGAACTCCTCGACATGCTCCACGAATACGACGTCACCCTCAGCCTGGGCGACGGACTGCGCCCCGGAGCCATCGCCGACGCCTGCGACATGGCCCAGATTGAAGAGCTGCGCGTGCTGACCGAGCTCGCCCATCGCGCCCTCGACCGTGGCGTACAGGTGATGATGGAAGGTCCCGGGCATGTGCCGCTGGCGC
>JAAYCZ010000319.1 GCA_012729495.1 Syntrophomonadaceae bacterium
CCCAAGATTGGCGTAAAAATTTTCCAGTTACCGAAACAACAAGGATTACAGACCAGTTGTAAAGTCAGTTTGGGACTACAACCAGTTTTCAACCTTTCTAAGAGTTTGTTTAACTTGCTTTTTATCAACTACAACTCCACAATCCAGAGCCTGAAGAATCTGAATTTGTGGTTGAGATAATTCCGTAATTGAAAAGGCCGTTTGTCCAGTTGCTTTGAAAGTCAACTGATTAACCAGACAAGCTTTCAGAATATTGAGTACCATTTCAACAGAAATCGTACTATCGCTTTGTCGCAAACGTTGTTCCATATCGTTATACAGGAAATAAGCCAATACACAGATACTAACGTGAGCTTTTACCCTTTTCTCCCGGGTTAGAAATATCGGACGTAGATCCAGATGCGATTTGATTTCGTGGAAAGCTTCCTCAATCTTATTCTTATCGCGATACCACTGGATTATCTCCTCGGCAGAATAGCTCCGGGTGTCTACATTGCTGATAAAACAGGTAATACCATGCAGTCGCTGTTCTTTTTCCAATGCTATCTGATCAATGGAGTAGGATAAACGGTAGGAAGATACAGTGCGCTCCTTTCCGTTTTTCCCAATTATCGTATGGCTCTGAGCTTCTATCGTAATAGTAAGGAATTTCTTTACTCCCTTGCGTTTAAGCATAGTCTGAACTTCTCGCTGCAGAACTTCGAAACTTTTAGCCTTTTTAGCCTGGGCCAGAGTTTGGTTCTTATCTTTTATCCAGGTCAACACCTGTTTGATTTTTCTTTCCTGCGCATGGCGCTCATGGATAAAACGGGCTACATCAAAGGCTAAAATATACCGGTGCTGGTCAATCATTAATTCCCTGAAAAACAAGGTTGCATTATCATCAAAGGGAATAAATTCGTACATAGCCATAAGCTGTTCCCAGTTATCTATCATAGGGGGTTCAAGTAGGACTTCATTAAAAAAGGAAGCAGTGGTAATCTCATCGCGGTCCATAGCAGAAACATAAGTCCACTCAGCTTCTTCCATGGCCAGCAAATTATTGGATGAAACCATGCCCCGGTCAAAGACCATCATGCAATTGATAATCCCGTATTGCTCTTTGACCTCTTTTATCAAGTTCTGCAGGGTAGTGATATCCTGGGTATTACCTGGCAATACTCGCCAGTAAAAAGGATACCCTTCCGGAGTTATCATTAAAGCAATGACCAGTTGTTCACGGTCAGGACGATTGTCCCGTGAATAACCCAGGCTAGCCAGGACACAAGTGCTACCTTCTAAGTAAGTGGACGTAATATCGTAAAAGAAAGCTTCCGACCAGTTGGGTATCCTAGCTTTTAACTGTTGGCAGATAAATCGCTGCAAATCAATTTCCCGATTAGAAAGGCGATCCAGCTCTCGGTAAATATCATATGGATCGGTACCATTAATATCAACATCAAGATAAACGGGCAAAACTGTTTTACCCACCCAGTCCTTAACCTGGATTTTGGACACCGGATCAATGCAACGGTTCAATACCATAGCCTGTACCCAACGGTCATTGTCAAAGAAATTATCAAAGCCCCAGTCTTCCCAAATCTGATGTAATACAGCTACATCAAGATAAGCCAAGTGTTTTGTCACTACGATATCATCCTTTTTAGAAACCACCAGATCCGGGTTAGAGTAAGCGCTAATGGCTAACCGTAGGCGTTCAGCCTGCTCATCGGTCAGGCTACCCAATGGAGTTAAAATACGGTGCTTGACCTTACCATCTTCCCGGTAGGACTCGACAATCTTGTAGTTGTTGTAGGTTTTGCCCTTAATTGTTACCGTAGATTTTTTAAGAAACATTTGTAGCCCCTCCCATCTCATAATTGGGACTACAATAATAATAGCATAAAATCTAATGTAAAGCGATAATTATGAACAAATTACTTTATATATTAGGGACTACTTTTCAGCAATGTGGTTGCTCAAAATGGGGGTGTCGTTGGATTTGGTAAAATATGTCGCCAATCTTGGGTAAAAGCATAGCTATTATTTTCTTCGTGATAGCAATAATTGCCGGTTCAGCAACGCTTACCTGGGCTAGAGATCTGCCCGCATCTACCTTCCTTCCGTTTAATAATAAACAAACCATTAATTTTAATACAACTGAGGATATTAACCGCGGTATATATCCAACTGAGGGTAGTTATATATTCATATCCTATAAACAGGACATAATGACTGGTGATCAGGATATTAGAGCGCAAAAATTGGACAAAGACGGTAAAGAACTATGGAATAAAGTATATGACTTGAAGGGCCAGGATACATTACAGATAATGCATATGCTGAAAAATGGCTTTGTAATGGCAGTTAATAGCCAGCAATCGAAGCAGAATATAATTCGATTATTAGCGATTGGGAGCAACGGAGAAATAGTGTGGCAGCGGGAGTTGCCCTTAAAGACGGTAAACACCATTGCCAGTACCAATGATGATGGACTTGTAATAGCCGGTACTGTTAATGATGATAACCTGGATATTCGTATTATTAAAATGGATAAATCAGGAATTTGGACGGGTGAAGAAAAAAGTGCTGCCAAATGGGAAAAAACCTATTCCAATGCCGGTAACCAACAGGCCAATCAAATAGTCCAAGTATTAGACAAAGAAGGATACAACGACGGCTTTATTCTTACTGGTTATACGGATAGCAATACCAATGGTAAGCAGGATTTATACCTGGTTCGCCTAAATGCTTATGGAGAAGTAATGTGGAGTAAGAACTATGGTGGTAAGGAAGATGATCAGGGAATAACTGTTGGTGTAGCAATGGATATTAATGAGGAGGTAATTGGATTTCTGGTTGCTGGCAATACAGTAAGCAGTCATGGTGATAAAAATATTTACCTTATTTATGTGCATAAATCTGGTTGGTTACAAAGCTGGCCGGGACATCAGCGCGTTGTAGACGGGGTAAAGGAAAGGCAATTTGGTGGTCCGTTTGAACAGATAGCGATGGCACTAGTGCGCGTCCCGGATGGATTTAAGGAAAGCCGTAAACTGCGGGGGGAGAATATTGATGGACAGGGTGGCGTAGTATTAGTTGGGTATTCCGCCGATAACAAGAATGTGCTGGTGATTAGAATTAATGAGTATGGTCAGGTTTTATGGCAACAAAATTTACCCATACCCGGAGATAATCTTGTTCTCAGAACTCTGATTAAAGGAGACAGTCAAAAACAAGAAATAGCCTATAGTGTACGCTATCCAGGTGATAAGGGGGCAAATTTGGAAGTTCATACATTGAAGGTTTACCTGGAGGGCGTACTAGAACAGGATAAGGTTATACCAAAGGCAGACCAGCTGGAAACTAACGGCGAAAGTGTGCGATGGGAAAAGTGCACATTAAAATTCGAAGCCATGCGTGATATCAGTAAGGAAATTAAAGAACTGCTGTATCAGCAGCCATACGCTCCTCGGACTGCTGCCAGCACTGGCCGTGGAGAGATTGATTGGCCGGATACCAGCTATTATCTGGGTAATTTAGTAATTGGAAAAGCTGATGGTGAAGGAACACTATTGTTTCCTAATGGCGTCTGGTATAAAGGTGCGTGGAAAAACAATATGTTCAACGGCAAGGGCTACCTGCGGTTTCCCACCGGGGAGTATTACCAGGGTGAGTTTAAAGACCATATGATGCAGGGCAAAGGCATTATGAGTTGGCCTACCGGAGAAAACTATGAAGGTGAGTTCCTCAATAATCAGCGTGATGGCCAGGGGAAATTCGGCTGGCCCAATGGAACACTTTATGAAGGCGGATTTAGCAAAGGCAAAGCCTCCGGCATGGGCCTTATTCGCTGGCCCAATGGTGAACGCTACGTTGGACAGATGGCTGATGGTACTGCAACTGGTCAGGGCAGTTATTACTTCCCCAGCGGTGAATGGTATCGGGGAGAAATAAAGAGCCTCGTTTTTGAAGGTGTGGGAGTTTATCACTGGCCTGATGGTTCGTACTATGTTGGTGAATTCAAAGGGGATCGCCTTAATGGCGAAGGTTATTATGTATGGCCTAATGGCGTGCAACAGTGGGGATATTGGAAAGATGACCGTTACCTGGGTACCAATCCGGAAGCATTAAAGGAAGAAAACCAATGGAAGAATAAATAAAATTGATAATGATTAGTGCTGTGAGGGAGGCTGAAGCCTCCCTTCTTTATATGCTCATAGATGCCCCCAACTGTTTGTAAATTCCAAAATGAAAAATCCTAATTAATATGATCCTTAATCTCGCTCCAGTGAGATGACTGCCAACCCGAGTTAGCCGGATCAGGATAATGGGGTGGTGAATCGTATAAAAGCCGGGGATCATGGCTGTAATTTTTCTTATAGCCGGCACTTGACAAAAAGCCGGAAACCCCCTGCGGACCACGATATTTCTGGGCGATTGAACCTGCAACATAACAGGTATCCTTATCTCTGCCCCGATCATAAGCTTCAAAACCAAATGATTCCTCCTGGGCATAGATGGCAGCATGAAGATAAATGTTGTCAGGAGCATGATCGACCGGCAAACTAAGATTCATAAATGTGTAGCAGTAATCATCATATTCCAGGAAATCTGGTATGGAAATACGGTAACGAACATTGTGATATTGTGAGGGCCAATTATAATGCATGACAGTTACATTATTAGTTGCAACCAGCCCCAGCATATCTTCGCCGCTGGAACCGGTAACCTCGGTATGGGACCATTCACCGTTTTCAAAAACCTGATTAAAATCGGTATTGCTGTAGGTTACTCCCGAAGGGTTATCGTACCAGCTGCTGCTCCAACTGGGCTTTCTCCAGTCACAGGGGTCATGGGAGGCAATGAAAATATTGTTGGCTGCAGCTATAGTAAGGCGTCCATCCAGTTTGCCGGATACAAATACGTTTCCCAGAGTTATTCCAAACTTCGATACGGCGGCAGAATCACCTGTACTTCCGCCTCCGGTATTGCCGTCAACATAAATGACTCCGTTTGCGGGAAGAGCCAAAGAAGGGACTGTGGCGGCTAAATCTGCAAAAGAACGATAGTTTTCTATGCTGATAATATTCCCATCATTATCGCGAGTAACCTTTTGAAACATGATGTCAGAGCTATTGTCAGCTCTTTCATTTTCAATTTCCCATGACCACCACAGGTTGGTTTGCAACCAGTTAGCAGGATTTCCGTCTTTTGTAGGCCTAAAACGATATTCAACCCCATTATAATACCAGCGACCGGTGCTCTGGTCATAATAACGAATATTGTATCCACCATTCTCCAATAAGTAAATACAAGTGCGGCCATTATAATAATGACCATCGATGAGGGCATTTGCTTTCAGGTTACTAAGGCTACTGTTGAAACTGAGAGTTTCTGGTATTTGGGAATGACCCTTGCGAAAAATTGCCGGGTTATATAAGTTGCTAGACGGACTAATATTAATACCATTTACATAAGTGACCGGTCCGTGAAAAACTGGTGTACCGCTGACATACAGGGTATCGTTGGTGTGCAACGGGCCATATACAACTTCTCCGGATACCCAGTAGAGAGGATTGCCGTCTCTGTCTCTTTCACTGTCATTAGCCATGCAAAACTGGGTAAAGGTCTTTTTATACACTTCTACTTCAATTGAGCGCAATCGCTCCGGATAACGGCTGTCCCAGCCGGTAGAGCGAATTATCCTGCGGTAGTTGTCTTCATCAGTACTTCCCCCTATATCTATCAGCGGCACCAGAACATGCACACGATAGTTGGGGCCGGCTGTCAGTTCGTACCGGTTATAATCTTTGCCGCCGTATTGTATTTGATCGGGACTGGCATCTTCAATAACCAGGAAATTTGTTTTTTCGTTATTAAGTCGCCATAATGTCCTGTTATAACCCTGTTCGGCAGCATAGAGGGCTTTTTCACTACTGGAGGCCATGGCGATAATGCCGGTATTTCCCTGGCTTACCTGGTATGCTGCGGCTGATAATATTACCATGAGTACCATAACGATGAGCACCATCGGAAGTGTTGCTCCGTGCTGGTTTTTAACTGATGTTATAGTTGATTTTAAATATCGCATCTTACGCCTCCAATAATCGTTGAATAGAATTAATAAACCTATCACATAAGCAAGTTAAAAACGAACTTAAATTAAATAATGAATAGACACCGTACACGTACCATTAGTGCCACCGCCGTTTGCCGTTGCAGTTACGGTGATTGACGATGGAGGTGACACCGCAACCTTATTCAAAATTATTTTGGCGGTTAAACTATTAGCAGGATCATATTCCACTCGTACCCATTCCTCATTGGATGATTTCCATATAACTGATTTGTCGGTGGCGTTTGCCGGCCATATAGTTGCAGACACTTCTTGTTCATGCTTCTTTAAAAGGCCGGTCATCACAAGTGTGGTTGAACCCGGGTTAACAACTACTTGAGTAACAGCAACCACCGGTGGTTCAGTTTCATCTGGTACCGGGTCTCCGGTTATAGCTCCGACTTCTCTACTCCTGATCATATAAGTGGAAGC
>JAAYCZ010000320.1 GCA_012729495.1 Syntrophomonadaceae bacterium
ACATTTTGTGGTTTTTTTCTTTTTAATTTAACAAATTTTTAATAAAAAAACAAAGGGGTTTTTTTCAGAAATAAAAAATAGCGCGGTTTTTAAAAACCTGCGCTCTGTCCTCTACCTGAGAGATTCACCTTTTACGGTTTGCTCCTTCGGTGTCTAATAGACTTTCCAGAGTTGCATCCAAATACGGTCCTTTAACCTGAAAGTTTCGTCATTAATACGGTTGATTAATGATTTGCTCCTTCGGTAGAGATATTATTCCCATTCTCCCGCATCTATCATATGCAATATTTAATTGTTTCTAAATTTTATGAATGCTTTATTCGACATATAAATATACTTTCCCTTTTTTTTATTAATTTTTTTTGAATTTTTTATTAATTTATTATTTAAATTAATACTATGTATTACTATGTGTTAATACTTTGTTGGGGTATGAGGACATCAAACTGTGATATTTACTCTGTTACAGTTCGCAAATTTATTTTCAGTTAGAATTGTCCTTTTATCCCCTAAAAGAAGAAAGAAAACCCGCAGATTTTCTTTCTCATAATAAAATAAATTTAAAAGCTGTCCCCAAACTGGTTTATTCGGAGACAGCCTTGTTTCGGCAAGCCTTATATAGCTTTTCTGGTCTTTTTCTTAATAATCGATATCGCACAGTCAGGGCAGACCATTTCGCATATGCTGCAGGCAATGCAGCTATCTTCGTCCTTGGGCTTGACGGTCGGGGTTCCATAAACGCCCAGCTTATCTGACCAGATAATGGTTTGATTGGGACATTTCTCTTTACATAATCCGCAGCCTTTGCAAAACTCAGGGAATATATTGAAGGTTGCCTTGTCCATTTCAAAGGTGATTGCATCTACTTTTTTAGACATTGCTCGCCGCCCCTTCCTTAAGGGATTTTTCAGCCATTTCCCGCCCAATTTCCAGAGCCTTGAAGTTCAATTCTCTGAGCTTGGGATCCTTCTCAAATTTATGGCCTAGTTTATGTTCCAGGGCTTCCTTGGCAGAATCAAATCTTACCACATTGCTGAGTCCGATTACCGCTCCCATAATAATGATGTTAAATACCCGCGGATGCAGTTCGTTGTTGGCAGTATCTATGGCCGGAAGAGCAATAATCTGTTTGGCCTCCCGGGGAAGTTCTTCCTGTTCAACTTTAAAGCTGCTGTCATATACATAGAGGGTATCTTGTCCTGAATAACTCAGTGTTCTGGCCACTGCCCTTTCACTTAGGGCAATAACGATGTCGGCTTTTTGAAACTTGGGAGCACCGATTCTATTGTCACTGAATTGCAGAAATGCTATAGAGACTCCTCCCCTTTGTTCCAATCCAAAGTTGGGAATATAAATGGCCTGCTGATTTTCATTATAGGCCGCTTCAGCCAGAATTTCAGCGACTGACTGTACACCCTGCCCGCCTTCACCAGCAAGGGCAATTCTTATCAGAGACATTATCTTTCCCCCTTTCCGAAAGGAGTTTTCAGCTCTCCGACCGGGAAATATTTCTCCATTTCGTCTTCAAGGAAGTTCCAGGTCTGATGGGCGTTGGTTCTCCAGTTGGTGGGACAGGTTGACAGGACTTCTACAAATGAAAAACCGTTGCCTTCCATCTGATTTCTAATGGCGCTTCTTATATATTTTTTCAGCTGTTTGTATTTTGAAACCGTGCCCCGGGCAACATAGGCGCTATCCGGAGTCACCTCGGCAATAAATTCCGGACCCATGGTGGGATAACCGGTTGCCAGTGGATCCCTGCCATAAGGGGAGGTTTCGGTCTTTTGCCCCGGCAAGGTGGTCGGTGCCATTTGCCCGCCGGTCATACCGTAGTTGGTGTTGTTGACCAGAATGAGCGTTACTTTTTCATTTCTGACCGCTGAATTAAGTAAATGCTGTGAGCCAATGGAATAGCCTCCACCGTCACCCATATACCCTAAACAAATCAGTTCCGGACGGGATCTTTTTATTCCTACCATAACCGGCGTAGTCCGACCATGATGGGTCTGAGTACTGTCACAGGCAAAGAAATTCCAGGATAAAAGAGAACAGCCAATATCACAGCCAAATATAAATTGATCCTGAATTTCCAGTTCATCTATTACTTCACCCAGGGCTTTGAGCACAATACCGTGTCCGCATCCGGGACAAAATTTGTGCGGTTTGCTGGGCAGATACCATGATTGAGGGATTGTGGGAACAGCCATTTATTATTTACCTCCTTTCTATAGGACAGACTTAACTTTATCTATCAAATCACTTTCGATAATTCCTACCCCGGGCATGAATAAATTCTCAATTTTAATCGTTTCACCATAAATTTCCTGTTTGACCAGACGATCGAACTGTCCGATTGCTGACTCGGCAATGAGCATCTTTTTAGCCCCGCTTTTGGCAATGGCTGCGCGCAGTTCTTTCTGCGGGAAAGGCCTAAGGGTTATAGGCCGGAAATAGCCGGCTTTAATACCTTGTGCCCGCAGAGCTTTCATGGCATCGTCAGCTGCACGGGAAACAACTCCGTGGGTTAATAAAATTATATCGGCATCATCACATTGTTTTTCTTCATATTCGGTAATTTGCGGCATTATTGCTTCATATTCGGCCTGAACCTTAGTGATTACTTCATATAATTCCTCTTCCAGGCTGTATATATTGCAAAGGTGACTGGGCCCGCGGTCCTGGCCAATTTTGCCGCCCAGTCCAATCAGCGGATAAGATTTAACCATTTCAATTCCCCGGCTTTCAGGATCATACATCTCCAAGGGTTCGCGCATTTTGGCCTGATATCCATCGCCGAGGATAAATACCGGAAATCTGTATTTCCAGGCAGAATTGAATCCTTTAATGATATAATCAAAAATTTCCTGGTGGGTGGAGGTTGAATAAACGATGCGATGACCTTCCCCATTTCCGCCATAAGTGGTCAGGGCGACTTCCTGTTGAGAGTAGACCACCGTTCCTGATGACGGACCGCCACGCTGCTGAATAATAGCCAGTAGAGGCAGACGCATGGCTTCGGCCATGCCAAACGGCTCCTGCATCAGTACGTTACCCGGACCGGCCGTGGCTGTAAATGCTTTTTTGCCGCTTTGTACTCCGCCGCAGACAGTGAACCCTGCGGAAAGCTCGTCTTCCGTCTGCAAAAATCCCTTCCCATATTTGGGCGCCATCCGTGTCCAATAATGCATGATTTCATTCTGGGGGGTGATAGGATAGCCAAACATTATATCTGCGCCTGCTGCCAGACAGGCCCAGGCGGCGGCTTCGTTTCCAGTCATAAATGACTTTTTGCTCTCGCCAATTACCTTCTGCATTTATATAACGCACCTCCTATTAATCGAATTTAAATAACCAAATACTGAAACTACCACATTGCTGATGGCATGTATCGTTTAATGTACTTGACCGGAAAATCAAAGTTATTTACATATTGATCCTTTAGCTCCTCAACAATTGCTGCATATATAACCGGCAACTGCAAAATCCGGGCCGCTTCAACAATGATCGTGTTGCCGGCGGTTATTATTTCAGGAGTTGTTTCATCTCCCATATGGGTATTGGCTACGATAGCATCTACTCTTCCCAACCCCTTAACGTATTCCAAAATCCTGTCGAGTGAATTGGTCATAGGCCGTGATGCATTCACAACTGCTATTACTTTTAATTCGGGAGTCTGGTCAATATCCTCAATTAGATTGAGGGTTTGTGCTCCAAATACTCCATAGCCAATATCCAGGATAATGTCACCCTCATTTCTAAGCGCCCATCGTGCCCGAGGGTTCATCATGGCTCCGGTTTCTCCCAGCCCAAATGAATCTTCCCGTGAATAACCGATTACATTTAAGTTCAGCTTTTCCAGCTGATTTTTAATGGGCCTTAAAGTATAAAAAGGCTCCACTGTGTCCAAGTCGACCAGAGTAACCCGCCGACCTTGATTGCTCAGTTCCAGAGCCCTATTGATAGCTGTTTCGCTTTTGCCACTGGCGTATTCTCCAATGTATGCTTCAACTATTCTGGTATTTGCTTCAATTGTGAAATCAACACCTCCTGCGTTTCCGCGGCGGGCAAATTGATTGCTTATGCCTTTTTTTAGCTAATTATTTTTAATGTAGCTTTTCTAAGTATAAATTAGTCAATAATGTGCGTCAATATTAAAGTTTAATCGATTAAATAATACGCACATTTATGGATTGTTCATCCTAAACCCTTTTTGCTTTGATATTAATATTTTAAAATTTACCCAGCGATTAAAACCCACCTATTTATAATATCCCGCAATTTTTATATTTAACTCAAAAAGACAGATCATCTCCGCCTTTTTGATTGTTAATAAGTCAAATTTAACAGAGCGAGCAAAAAGGCGAAAGCAAGGCTTGTAAAAAGCCAGTGATTGAGATGGCTTAAGGTTTGGGACACACCCCTTAAGGGGAATGTCCCCGTAACAAGTACGCCGACTGAACAGGCTTTTTGCACTTTCAGCATAAGTGCAAACCGGGCTTCTGACTGCGACTGCGGCTTGCCACAAGTCCGGTTTTCTTTACATAACGCAGCTATTAGCCTTTTTTGATGCTCAAAAAGACGGATTATCTCCGTCTTTTTCTTTTCTATATATAATATAATTGTGCTGCTTATTAAAGCAATAACTGAAAACAAATCAGCAGAAGAATACCTGGGATCCCCAAAAATCCAGCAATTAAAACGGTTAAAATATTAAGCGGCAGACTGAAATCAAAATATGCTCCGATATAATTGGTAAATATCAGTAAAACCAAGCCAATGATTGAATTAATAACCAGTTTCCAGACCAATTTAAGGGGTTTCATGATTAGCTGGGCTATAATAAAAATAATTACCAACAGAAATAATATTGCCATCACTAAATTTGCCGTTGCCATCTAGAACTCCCCTCCTTCTGCCCCTAAAGATTCTCGTTTTTCCTGTTCTTTAAGTTTTTTTAACAGGTAACCATATCTTTTTTCAGCCGCTTTAACCATAAACACAGCGTAATCGACGAGGTCCTCTTCATCTGCCTGGGAAAGGATCTGGTAGGCCTGCCGGAGTTCATCGCCGGCTTCTTTTACTATTGCCGGGTTGATCCCTGTTTTTTGAGACGAAGAGTATGCCCGTCCAGACCCCAGTCGTAAACATTTGCATTTAAAGAAATTGCACACTCTGCCAACCTCCTGGTAATTAATGCCGTGATTCCCATTTCACTGCATCATATGCCATTCAGTCGGGTTATATGCATTCTTTTCTGCCCTCGATAGCCATCCGCAAGGTAATTTCATCGGCAAATTCGATATCTCCCCCTACGGGCAGGCCATGGGCAAGACGTGTTACTTTAATTCCCTGTCGATTTAAAGTTGCGGCCAGATATCTGGACAGCACTTCTCCATCCATATCAGGATTAAAAGCCAGAATTACTTCTTTGATATTTCCCTGGGCAAGCAGCTGATTGAGGGGTTTAAGATTAATATCCCCCAAATCAATATCATCCATCAAGTTAAAATTACGGTTGAGGGCATAGTATTGCCCGTGGTAACCGCTTTTCTCCAGAGCAATAATGTCGCTGCTATCAGCAACCATACACAACATTGTTCTGTCCCGGGCAGTATCTCGGCAAATTATACAGGGGTCTTCATCAGTCAGGAACCCGCAGTGCGAACAGGGAAAAACCTTTTCCCGGGCAGCAACAATTGCCTGTGCCAATTGCCGGGCTTCATCAAGCGGCATCTTCAGGATAAAAAGCGCTAGTCGCTGCGCTGTTTTAGGCCCGATGCCCGGCAGCTTCTGCAGTCGATCAATAAGGTTCTCCAACGGCCGGGCCAGTCTCATTATTTCAACTCCCCAACATTATTATAAACCGGGAATATTGAGTCCGCCGGTAATTTTAGACATTTCGCTGGAAACCATGTCCTGGGATTTTTTAATGGCTTCATTAATAACTGCCATAACCAGATCTTCCAGCATTTCAACATCCTCCGGATCAACCACTTCCGGTTTAATTTTGATTTCTAGTAATTCCTGCCGACCGTTGACTTTAGCTGTAATCGCACCGCCGCCGGCTGAAGCTTCTACAATCTTCTCCTGCAATTCTTCCTGCATTTTCGCCATCTGTTCCTGCATTTTCTTGGCCTGCTTGATCATTTGGTTCATATTGGCCCCGCCGCCAGGATTAAACTTCATAACTTTCGTTCCTCCTCAATCATTTATCTCAATATTTTCCTTGCCGAAATACTCAATTGCCTTCTGCACCACTATATCATTGGTCTTTTTTTCATCTAAAAACAGGAACTGGATTTCCATTTCCCGATTGAAAATTTCTTTTATTACCTGGTCCAGTATTTCCCGGTTGGCTTTTTCCTCCATTCTTTCTTTATGGAACTTGTAGCCTTTAGTGTAGCCTATATACATGGTATCGCCTTTGGTACCCAATAATTTGCCTTGTGACAGCAATGCATGGGTCGGTACCTTCTTTTCCTTTACCCCGGCCAGGATTCGGTTCCAAAGTATATCCCGGGCATCAATTTTATCCTGCTTTTCCCTGATCGTCGCAGATTCTTTTTTCCTTGATCCGGCAGACACTGCAGGTTTGTTTTCCCCCTCCGAAAACACCGCTATCATTTCTAAAAAAGTGATTTCGAGTAAAAATCTCTGACCCTCGCTGAATCTTAGTTTTTCTCCCAAATCCATCGTCATGCGCAGCAGTTGAAGAATTTGTTCTTTATCAGCCTGCTGCGTCTGCTGCATGAGCCGTTCACGGTTGGCTTCGCTTACCATTAGAAATTCAGCTTTGCTGCCAATCAGCTTGCCCAGCAGGAGATCACGCAAATATAAGGAGCATTCTCTTACCAACTGGGCACTTTCCTTACCCTGACTGATAGAAAGGTTGATTTTATCAATTAACGTTTCCGGATCCTTGCCCAACACGGCATCGAAAATATCGGCTACAAAATTGTCATCAACCAGACCTAATACTTCCAGAACATCCTCTTTGCTGATGTCACTTTCCTTGAACGAATATACCTGGTCCAGCATACCCAGGGCGTCGCGCATGCCGCCATTGGCGCGTCGGGCAATCAATATCAGGGCATCATCATCCATAGTTATACCGAAACTATTGGACGCATCTCTCAGCCGATCAATAATCTGGCCGGAACTTAAGCGCTTAAAATTAAAACGCTGACAGCGTGATATGATTGTGCTGGGGATTTTTTGCGGTTCAGTAGTGGCTAAGATAAACAAAACTGAGTCCGGTGGTTCCTCCAGCGTTTTCAACAGGGCGTTAAATGCCTCCGTGGTCAGCATATGGACTTCATCAATTATATACACCTTTTTCTTGCCTTGCGCCGGCATTACCCGTACCCGTTCACGCAGGTCGCGGATTTCATCAATGCCACGGTTGGAAGCTGCATCTATTTCAATAACATCCATAAAATTGCCATTGTTAATGTCCGTACAGGCCGAGCATTGATTGCACGGTTCGGCATCAACAGGATGTTCACAGTTGACTGCCTTGGCGACTATTTTGGCAATACTGGTTTTGCCTGTCCCTCTGGGGCCTGAAAAAATATAGGCATGAGTCAGACGATCTTCACGGATTGCATTCTGCAAAGCGGTAACGGTTTGCTGCTGACCAACAACTTCGTTAAAGGTTTGCGGACGCCAGACCCTGTACAATGCCAGATACGCCATTTTCATGCCTCCCTTCAAATATATAACTATTTTATCTTATTCAAAGCACTTGTAATAGACCAAAGCTATAAAAAATGCAGGGACTTACCCCCTGCATTTTTGCTTGCTCTGTTTATCATGGACTTTTACTGTGCAAAAATAATTGCCGTGCACCTGGCCTCGAAACTACCTTCCGGGCGTTACTTGAATAGTTAACTCCATTCAGGCGACCCTCCGTCACACGGAATGAACCTCTTAGTGCTGCTTCCTTCCGGACCTGACACGGTTCAAGGTGTCCCGTTGCGCAGGACCCAAACTTCTTAGCCACTTATTCAAGCCAGACCCCACAAGATTAGCCCCTCAGCTCAGGAATTCAATCCTGCTGCAGCGGGTTGCAGGTTACAGGGCACCGCTAATTCCCCATCTAGCACGGCAAATCTTTATTCTCATTTTGCTGTCGGGCAACGGTTGCTGCCTGTCTTTTGCTTGTCTATTGTACATTCTTTTGCACTGATTTGCAAGTCACTGCATTACCATGTCTGTACCATTTATTAACATCTGCGAAAAATGGCAGCGACTTTACGTCCCTGCCATTTTTTTCGGAATAGAACAAACTTATTTAGTTCTGGGTGTCATCCGTGTACCAATATCCTTTATTTCATTGCTGAAACTGGTCAACGGCTTGCCGGCAGCAATACCCTGGGCTACTTTTTTAATCCGGGTTACCGTATCAATGTCTGAACTGACCATAACCGTATAACTGGGATATAACTTCTTTACCTTGTTGAGCACTTCTTTTTCTACCATAGCCGACTTGGTTTTTTCGAGATTTGCATCCAGATCCAAACCAATATATATTGTTTTGCCGGCTATAACAGCGGTGGCACTGCGGACTCCACTGACCTTATTGGCCTCGGCAGCCGCTTTCATTGTTACTTGTTTATCGGTTGTCGTATTTGTGGTCGGCGCCGGAGTGGTTACATTAGGTTTTTTGCTTGTAGGTGCAGGCGTCATTGGTTTCTTTGTCGTCTGACATCCAGCCAACAACAAACTCAGCCCTAGTGTACAAACCATCAAGATCAGCAGAATTTTTTTTGCTTGTTTCAAGAAGACACCTCCTGTTTTGTTTTTATTATTATCATTACGCTATTATTATTTACTCCTGCAAATAAAACTATGCGCAGTAATAAATTAGTGAGGTGTTTCCTTAATTTTAAAAATTTTAACAGCAAAAGAGCCGACCTTTATATTAAACCTGGAATGGTCGGCTCTCTTGCTTCGGGTTGGTACTGAACAACAGTCCACCCTCCTTTTATGATTATTATCCTGGCAACCGGGCTGCCTTAGCGTGCGCCTTAGGCCCCTGGTTTTGTGCCCCCTCCTTTCGAAGGGTTTACCCCCCAAACCAGTTTTTCCAAATTAATTACACCTGGCGATATAATTTCATTTGGATGCCTGTTTAAAATCCTTGTCCCTTTACCGTTTATCTGCTCCTCCTCCGCCTATCAAGATATAGTTTACACTTATATCCGGATACTTGGATCTAATCTGCCTGCCCGCAGGTATTGGCCAGATTATTAACAAAATTTCGGCCAGACAATATTTTTTAACAAGCACTGGTACAGGATAATTTTGAACAGTACTTTAGCTAAAGAGCTATTTCCTGTTGATATCATTATATAAAATTATTTATCTATCCGTCAAGTCGTTTTCAGAATATTTAGATTATTTCTGTTGTTTTTTCTTGCCATTGTGATTATTTTATAAAAAGCAGATACTTTATAAAAAAGGAGTACTGTAAATCTAATGAAATGCCGATCATTTGCGCCAATTATCCAGGCAGACGCCAGGGTATTAATATTAGGTACCATGCCAAGTGTAGTATCTTTGCAAAAACAACAATATTATGGCCATCCGCAAAACCACTTCTGGCCAATTATATATTCCATTCTTGAACTTCCTTTACCCGTTTCTTATGAGCAAAGGGTACAGGGAGTAATCAATAACCGTATCGCTATCTGGGATGTTTTAGCCAGCTGTGACCGGGAAGGCAGCGCTGATTCCGCCATCAGAAAAGAAACGGTTAATGATTTTCACAGTTTCCTGCCCCGTTTGCCGCAACTGCGTCTGATTTGCTTCAACGGCACCAAAGCCAGAGATTTATGGAAAAAACATATCGGATCAATTGCACCGGCTTCTGTAGAATTTAAAACTTTGCCATCAAGTAGTCCTATACCCGGCAGAAAAATTAAAACCCTGTCCCAGAAGATTGATGCATGGATGATTATTAAAGATTATCTTTAAATGAAACGTTTTACTTTCGTCGTTTAGAACCTGTTCTGCAGTGGATTTGGCAGAGGAGAAAAAGTATCTGCAGAAAGCCAGGAAACCTTCCTATTAATAAGGAAGGCTTCTTGGCTTGAACATAAAACCTGATATTATATATGATTCGGGAGATCATATATAATTCTTAAACCAGTTAAATATTTAAATTACAATTGCCGAAAATGCTCGCTTAATTTAGTTTGGCGGCAAATTCGGATTTAAAATGTTTCAGCGTGGTTAGAACCGGAGCCGGTGCTGCCTGACCCAGACCACACAGACATGCCACTGACATAACCCCACCCAGATTTTCCATCAAATCCATATCGGCGACCGTACCTTGACCTGCATTGATCTTGTGCATGATTTCATGCATGCGCTTGGTTCCTTCGCGACAAGGATTACATTTGCCGCAGGATTCATGCTCGAAGAATTTGCTGATACGATCAACGATATCAACAATATCCCGGGTTTCATCCATGACAAATACGGCCCCTGTTCCCAAGGTTGCTCCGATTTTGGTCATGGAATCAAAATCAATCGGGGTGTCAAGGAACTGTTCGGGAATAAACCCGCCGGAAGTTCCTCCAACTTGCACAGCCTTGAATTTTTTGCCGCCGACTATTCCGCCACCCAAACCAAAGATGACGTCGCGGAGAGTAACATTGGTCGGTACTTCAAAATAGGTACGGTTGACCACATCGCCGGTCAGAGTAAGAACTTTGGTTCCCGGATAGGAAGCGGCCCCAATATTCTTGTACCATTCCGCGCCTTTTTCCACGATAACCGGAATGTTGGCATAGGTCTCAACGTTATTTACAATGGTGGGTTTGCCCCATAATCCTTCCACTCCCGGGAACGGAGGCTTGAATCTGGGTTCTCCTCTATGTCCTTCGATCGATTCGATCAGGGCGCTTTCTTCTCCGCATACATAAGCACCGCCACCCATCCTGACTTCGATATCAAAATCACCTAAGACACCTTCTTCTTTGGCCTGCTTGATAGCCTGGTTGAGACGTTCCACCACATAGGGATATTCTCCCCGGCAATAGATATAGCCTTTATTGGAGCCGATGGCATAGCCGCAAATAGCCATTCCTTCAAACAGGCTCTGGGGATCTTCCATCATGATAATACGGTCTTTATAAGTTCCGGGTTCGCCTTCATCAGCATTGCAAACCACATATTTCTGATCGGTTTCCAGCGCGTATGAAAAACTCCATTTCATACCGCAATTGAAACCGGCACCACCTCTGCCGCGCAGACCCGAATTCTTAACTTCATCAATCAGGGCTTTCCGATCCATACCTTTTGCTTTGGCCAGTGATTTGTATCCGCCGGCGTTGATATATTCATCAATTTTTAGGGGATCTATCTTGCCTACATTACGTAGTACGATGCGCATTTCTTCAGCCACGGTTTTCCCTCCTTTCCCTTCTTACTTGTACTCTGCCAGAATGGCAGGGATTTTATCGGCAGTAATATCGCCATAAGGCTTGCTGTTGATGGTAATCACCGGAGTAGCCTGGCATTGACCCACACACTCGGCGAATTCCAGGGTGAATTTACCGTCGGCAGTGGTTTCACCCATTTTGATACCCAATTCTTTTTCCAGTGCGGCAACAACTTTGTCAGCACCGGCAATATGGCAGGGTGCGCTTTCGCAGATGCGAATCACATTTTTACCGCGCTTTCCAACCTTCAGATAGGAGTAGAAAGTAGCCACTCCATGCGCCTTGGCTTTGGGGATATCAAATACCTGGGCAGCATAGGGAATCGCCTCTTCAGGGATATAACTGAATTCACGCTGTAAAGCGTGATAGGCTTCGATGATTCCTCCGGGCAAATCTTTATAGGCGTCGATGATGCTCTTGTAGTCTGCCATTATTGATTCACCTCCTGGAGTTTTTCAATTTTTACTGCAGCTACTTTATATTCGCCGGTACCGGTTATCGGATCAAGATGATGACTGGTCAGCGCATTGGTTGGCGTAGCATTGTAATGGAATGACATCCAGATAACGCCCGGCAATACCCGGTCAGTAACTTTAACATGGGTATCAGCGGTACCGCGGCGGGATGTTACTCTTACTTTGCTGCCGGTAACCAGCCCAAGTTTTTCTGCATCAATGGGATTGATTTCAGCCATTTCCTTGTTCCAAACACTGCTGATTCCTTTGGAATAAGGCGTGGTTACGTTGTAATGGTAGAGAATTCT